>CASFMA010000058.1 GCA_949295675.1 uncultured Spirochaetales bacterium
GAAACTGTATCGGCGATATCCCAAGCGAAGAGGAGAAGATCCTCAGGCATTCCCGCTCGGAGACAAATGCTGTCTCCGCTATATCCTTGAGATGTATGCCCTCGCCGCTGTGGTCCTTTATGAAGCTCATCATCCTCTGCAGCCTCCTGTCCTGCTCCCATGTCATCTCACTGGACACTGCCCTCTCCCTGAAAAGGGCGAGCATGACCGAGGATATCAGTATCGAAGCCTCCATCTGATAGAGGTATCCATGTTCCGCGATGACAATGTAGGCTTCATCTATCTTCCTTGCTGATGTAGCCGATATGGAGATGAACGAAGGGCATGAGGATATCAAAGGGGCGAAATCCATGATTCCGCAAGCAGCGAGCGCTGACGTCTGGAAGAATACTGAACGGATGACCGCGCACCCATCAGCTGCCATGGCGTTCGAAATGGCATATGGAGGGATGAACGCTCCCTCCCCTTCCCTGAGGGTGAAGACCTGGGAACCATCAGATCCTATAAGCCGGACAGAGCCGGAAAAGGCAAGAAGAAGCTCTGATTCAGGACGCAGGTTCCATCCGCTTTCAAGCTTTTCCGTGAGCTCCTTCTGGGAACAGCTTATACCCATCTCATCCTCCTTGGCGGTTTTCCTATAAAATATGCCGATATTCTGCTCAACTCAACCGTTTATTGTCGATATAGTGTAATCATGCTGACTATCTTGCTCATTATCGTGATATACATTGCGTTCATATCATTAGGACTACCTGATTCAATGCTGGGAGCCGCGTGGCCAGTCATGTACCATGATCTGTCAGTCCCCGTCTCATATGCAGGATTCGTAAGCATGACAGTATGCTTCGGCACAGTCGTAAGCAGCATAAACTACTCAAAGCTGTCAAGGCGCTTCAATACAGAGTCGATAACGATAGCAAGCGTTGCAGCCACCGCAGCCGCCCTGCTGGGCTTCTCAAGAGCCTCATCATTCGGGCAGATCATCGCACTGGCTCTTCTCCTGGGCCTTGGAGCTGGAGCTGTTGATGCAGGCCTGAACAACTATGTGGCGCTCCATTTCAAGGCAAGGGCGATGAATTTCCTGCACGCATCATGGGGGCTTGGGACGCTTGTCGGGCCGTTCCTGCTCTCATATCTCTTCTCTCATGGTATGAGTTGGAGGCTTGGCTATACGGCAATTGGAGCAGCGCAGTCCTGCATAGTTCTTCTCCTGATCATCTCAATCCCTCTCTGGAGGGCAAACAGGAATGTTGGAATAGAAGCAGAGGAAGATAAGAAGGAAGGTCTGTCTGCAAGAGAAGCGCTCAGATGTCCTGGAGCGATAGCGGCTCTTATAGGATTCTTCTCATATTGCTCAATGGAGAACACGGCGATGCTGTGGAGCGCCACTTTCCTTGTAAGCGCAAGAGGATTCTCGGAAAGCCTTGCTGCAAGCAGTGCGGGCCTTCTTTTCTGGGGAATGACAGTCGGCAGGATAATCGCCGGGCTGGTAAGCGACAGGCTTGGCGACAGCCGCATGATACGCATAGGAGAGATCCTCATAGCCATGGCTTCCTTGCTGCTTATAGTGATGCCTGAGGATATGAGCGCAGCCATGCTGTTCATGCTGGGCGTCGGCTTCGGACCGATATACCCCGCAATGATACATCAGACCCCTGACTATTTCGGGAAGAACGCATCAGCTGCGATAATCGGGCTTGAGATGGCCTCAGCTTACGTTGGCTCGATGTTCATGCCCACCGTATTCGGTGCGCTTGGCAGGGCAACGACAATGGCCATTCTTCCATTCTTCGTGCTTTTCTTCACAATCCTGAACACGGCAGCAATAGAAGTGAAGAAGAGAAGAAGATCCAGATAATGAGAAAGGCCATCAGTCCGATGGCCTTGCTGTCAGTTATCGTTTTCATCATACTTCTGGACTTCCGTGTCCTTCAGCCAGAAGTAATCGTTCGTATCACGCCTCTTAGTCTCATGGAAATCATCATATCCATAAGGCTTCGGAGGTGCTTTCCTTCTCTTCTCATCCCTGCCGAATGGCCTGCGGTCAGAGCCGTCCGCACCATAGCGAGGAGGCCTGCGGTCCGAAGAGAAGCGATCAGAGCGGTATGCCCTTCCAGTCTCGTTGTCCCAATCATCCCTTCTTCTGTCTGAGAACCTTGGGCGGTAATCATCACGGTCGGAGCGATAGCGGGGCCTGTCATCACGGCGGAAGTCCCTGTCCCGGTCGCTGTAGCGAGGGCGGTCATCACGATAGCGGGGACGATCATCATAATCGCGGTAACGAGGCCTGTCATCACCTCTCCTTCCATCCCTGTAGTCATCGCGGTAGCGTGGTCTGTCATCACGATAGCGAGGCCTGTCATCACGGCGGAAATCCCTGTCCCTGTCACCGTAGCGGCCACCTCTGTCCCTGTCATCACGCCTCGGATACCCTCGTCTGTCATCATCCCTGAAACGAGGTCTGGCATCTCTCCTTCTCTCAGGACGTCTGCCGTCATCCCTTCTTTCCCTTCTCTCTTCCCTTTTCTCTGTCTCAGGCTCATTCACGCCTGCTTCAGCGTCGATTGAAAGACGCTCAATCTTCTCTTCGTCCATAACTCTCTTCTTTCTCTTCGTCGCGGCGGCCTTCACTTCCTTCATATCCGCCACCTTCTTCATCCACCAGACCCTGAGCGCGTTACGCTTTGCCGAGAATCCCAGAGCCCTCACCTCATCAGTAATCTCCATTATCTTCCAGTACGGCTTCAGCTTTTCCTTCGAGAAGACAAAGCCGGAGATATTCTCAGAGAAAAGCAGACATCCGCCAGGTGCAAGCACATTTGATATCATCCAGAGATATCTGAGGTAGTCCCGCCCGACATCGAAATCATCTGCCTTGTGCGAGTTGGAAAAGGCCGGGGGATCGAATATGACTATATCGAACTTGAGCCCTTCTTCCACGCATCTTCCGAGATAGCTGCCGGCATCCTCTGCGATGACGCTGTACTTAGCCTCATCAAGGAAGCCATTTGCCACAAGATTCCTTCTTGCCCATGCAGAGTAAACATTCGACAGGTCCACGCTGGCAACGGACTCGGCACCGCCTGCAGCAGCATAGACAGAGAAGGATCCGGTATATGAGAAAAGATTGAGCACCCTCATGCCTCTGGACATATCCCTGATCATGCGCCTTGTGTTCACATGATCCAGGAAAAGCCCTGTATCGGCATATTTCCTCAGCTCGCACTCAAAGGAAAGACCGCTTTCAAGGACATTGACGACAAGGCTGTCATCCCCCTTCTCATGCTGTTCCCTTCCCTCTCTCTTCTTCCTCTGCACGTAGATGATCTTATCATTCTCTATGTAGAGGAACCTTGACACAAGATCCTTCATGACAATTACATCATCATCGCTCATGCCACCATCGGCATAATCGACTATGCGCGCATACTGCCCGAAAAGCTCGACCGTAACGGGAAAAGCTTCCATGTTCCTGTCATACACCCTCGATACCGTGGACTCCGTCTCCTTCATCCATCTGTGGGCGTCAAGGGCATTCTTCTTGAGGATCTTCGAAAAATCCTTCTTATCGATTTCTAGCATCCGGGGCAAATATTACGAAAATACGGGATGAAAGACAACAACCTTGTCATTTGTCGTTTCCATGTTTTTTCATGTAGAATCAGGATATGGAAATAAATGATACAGCTCAGTTCATCAAGGAACGAGAGGAGAGGCTGGGAAGCAGGATACGGTACAGGACATACTGCACATGGTATGCCCGCATCGGACACGAGAAAAGGGAGTATGGTGTGTTCCTGTACACAGACGGCAGGACAATGGCTTATGAGGATTTCGACAGGGAACCTCAGATCCTCGGCATACCGATAAAGAGGAGGAACAAGGAGAAATACGAGAAGCTTGAGGTATCATTCCCTGTTTCCTCCATAGCATCGATTGACCGCACCTCGCTGAAGGATGCTGAAAAGGCGTTCGACGCAAGACGGGATACAGCAAAGAGCGCAGGGCTCTTCTCCCGTCTGTTCCGCAAGCTTGTGACCAGGATTATGCTTGATGACGGAACTGTGCTATTCTTCGAGATGATGGACCACAAGGATTTCCTGAAAAGAATAGAAGAATTCAAGGAGGAGCTATGAGCGCATTCAAGGCTTATGACATCAGAGGCATATGGGGAGAGGATATCAATGAGGAGCTGTGCTACCGCGTAGGCTACTTCATCCCTGCCCTGCTATCGTCGGACCATGTCGTCGTCGGACGGGATATAAGGCTGTCATCGGACAGCGCGCATGACGCGCTGGTCAAAGGCATACAGGACAGCGGTGCCGATGTCTGGGATATCGGGTTGGCCACGACGCCTATGGTATATTTCTCAACTGTATTCCTGAAAGCGGACGCCTCTGTGCAGATAACGGCTTCCCACAACCCCGCGAAGTATAACGGACTCAAGATAAGCCGCACAGGCGCTGTCCCGGTGGGCGGTGAATCAGGGCTGAAAGAGCTTGAGAGGATGTGCAGGGAAGAGAAGATCACCGTTGCAACAGAAAGAGGCAGGATCATAGACAAAAGCGCTGTCAGGGATGACTACATAGCATTCCTCAAGCCATATGCAGCAGCTATCGGCAACCTGAACATAAGCATGGACTGCTCGTTCGGCATGGCCAACCTGATCGCAAAGGACATATTCGGAAGCAGCGTACACTACATCTACGATCACTTTGACGGCACATTCCCTGCCCACGAGCCGAATCCTCTCGAAGTCAGGAACTGCGAGGATATCTCAAGGGAAACAACAAAGAACGCATCAGATGTCGGCGTCATCTACGACGGCGATGCGGACAGGGTCATGTTCATAGACGAGAAAGGACGCTTCATACAGCCTGACTACATAACAGCTGTGATCGGGAAGTATTATCATGACAAGGGAAGAGTCGGAAACGCCCTGCAGGACATAAGGACATCACGATCCACGACTGAATACCTGGAAGGCCTTGGCTTCCACGTCACGACATGGAAGGTAGGACATGCCTTTGCGAAGATGAAGATAAGGGAGCTTGATGCTGTATTCGGCGGAGAGCTTGCGGGCCACTACTACTTCAAGGACTTCTTCTGGTGCGACAGCGGCATGCTCGCATCGCTTCTTGTCCTCAATGTCGTCTCAGAGCTCAAAAAAGAAGGAAAGACGCTCTCATCGCTGATAGACTCAATAGTCCGCTACAGCAACAGCGGAGAGATCAACTTCCGCCTTGAGGAGAAGGACAAAGCCATAGCAGCACTCTATGAGAAATACGTCACAAACGGACAGCCAAAGGTTGTAATGGACTTTGATGGATACAGGATCGAATATGACACATGGTGGTTCAATGTGCGAAAGTCAAACACCGAGCCGTATCTCAGGATAGTGGCAGAGGCAAGGACAAGGGAAGAGCTTGAGGAAAAGCTCGGAGAGATAAAGGGTATAATAGGAAGCTTTTCCTGATGCGTGCTACACAAAAAAGATGTTAGGTTGTAGAATCAGAAGAAAGAGAGGTTAAAAATGAGAGTTCTTCTTTTTGGCGGAGCCGGATATATCGGCACGCATGTGGCTATGGCATTCCTCGACAGAGGTGACACAGTTGGCATCTATGACAATCTTTCGACAGGACTGAGAAGCAATGTGCCTGACAAGGCTGAGTTCTTCGAGGGCGATATCCTCGACCGCGACCGTGTTGCAGAGGTTCTATCAAAAGGCTGGGACGCTGCTGTCCATCTAGCAGCTTTCAAGGCAGCCGGAGAGTCAATGGTGAAGCCTGAGAAATACAGTGAGAACAATATCACGGGATCGCTCATCATAATAATGGAATGCGAGAAGCATGGATGTATGAACTTCATCCTCTCATCTTCCGCAGCGACATATGGAGAGCCTAAGTACCTTCCTATAGATGAGAAGCATCCTACATCGCCTGAGAACTACTATGGATACACGAAGCTCTGCATAGAGGAAAACCTCAAGTGGTATTCAAAGCTCAAGGGAATGCACTTTGCCGCCCTCAGATACTTCAATGCTGCAGGCTATGATACAGAAGGAAGGATGCTCGGCCTGGAAAGGAATCCTGCGAACCTGCTGCCTGTGATCATGGAAGCTGCTTGCGGGATGAGGGACTGCATAAAGATCTTCGGAACTGACTACGACACCCCTGACGGGACATGTATCCGTGACTACGTTCACGTATCGGACCTGGCAGACGCGCATGTGGCTGCAGCTGACTACATAATGAACAACAAAGAGGACCTCATCGTGAACCTCGGCTCAGAGAACGGGATATCCGTAAGGGAGATGGTAGAGGCAGCCAGACGCATCACAGGTCAGCCGATTCCATCCGAGGATACAGGACGGAGAGCCGGTGACCCTGCGAAGCTCGTAGCATCTTCAGCACTTGCCCATGAGAAGCTCGGCTGGACAGCAAAGAGATCAGACGCAGACACTCTCATAGCCTCGACATGGCGAGTGTATCAGGCGAACCTCAAGAAGAACTGACATACAGGGCTGCCCGAAAGGGTGGCCTTCTTTTTACATCAAATTCACGACCCTATTTTGCGCATAACAGCAAAATCTTCATTATCTTATTCTAATTATTGAAATTAGCTTATACATCAATTATAGTACACAGCGGAGTTTGATATGAAACTTGATTTCGACTACATAATCTATGACAAGCTTGCAAAGGACAACAGCAAGGCAAAGGAGCTTTTCAGCATCGAGACAGCAAGAAAGGCCATGAAGTTCCACAGGGAGATCCCTGGATACAAGATGACACCGCTCAGGGCTCTTCCGAACCTGGCACAGATGCTCGGGATCGGCGGCATATACATAAAGGATGAGGCCCAGAGGCTTGAGCTCAACAGCTTCAAGGTGCTCGGCGGCTCATACGCAATCTCAAGATACATCCAGAAGAAGCTTGGCCTCACAGACGAAGAGACAACTTATGACTACCTTGTCTCCGAAGAGTGCCACAGAAGGCTTGGTGATATAACGTTCGCAGCTGCAACTGACGGCAACCACGGCAGGGGGATTGCATGGGCATCCATGAAGCTGAGGCATAAGTGCGTCATATACGTGCACAAGGAGACATCGCAAGCCAGGATCGATGCCATCAGGAGATATGGCGCAGATGTGCATGTCATCGACGGAAACTATGACGATGCAGTCCGCATCATCGCAGAGGATGCCAAGAAGAACAACTGGACAATCATAAGCGATACATCCTGGGATGGCTATACTGAGATTCCGACCTGGATAATGCAGGGCTATACGACAATGCTGCTGGAATCCCAGGAGCAGCTTGCAGGAATGGGCATAACAAGGCCGACCCACGTCATCGTGCAGGCAGGAGTCGGTGCGCTTGCAGCATCTGTCGTAGGCTTCTACTCTGCCCTCTTCCAGGACAATCCGCCTGTATTCATAGTCGTTGAGCCTGATAAAGCCGCGTGCATATTCGAAAGCATAAAGGCAGATGACGGCAGCTGCCACAGCGTAAAGGGAGATCTCGATACGATAATGGCAGGACTTGCCTGCGGAGATCCATCACCGATAGCCTTTGATGTGCTTTCCCACAACGCGAACTTCTTCCTTTCTGTTCCTGACTACATCGCAGCCCGTGGAATGAGGATACTCTCATGTCCTCTGAAGGGAGATCCGTTCATGATCTCCGGCGAGTCAGGCGCAGTCCCGCTTGGAGCGCTCTACTCAGTGCTTACTGACAAAGGCGATGAGGAGCTCAGGTCAAGGATGAAGCTTGACAGCAATTCGCTTGTGTTCATGGTCAACACAGAAGGAAACACAGATCCAAAGCATTTCAGGCAGATAATCTGGGATGGCTGCGATCCTGTTCCGCATGAGTTCCGAACAAGACGTTGAGCATAATTTCTTATTGTTGCCAGGCGTTTCTCAGATTTTCGAAAGCAAACGTGGACAATTTCCAGCAATAGCAATCCCCAAGGTCAAAGCCTTGGGGAACCATGCTTGATACCGCATCAGATACGTGATAAACCCTGCACTGCCATTGATTCTATAGTACCGACAGCACAGCCGAACTTAGGCACTGTCACGCATTCCTCGTCATTAACCTTCTCGCCCTTGAATAAATGGTCGAGGTCTCCAAGAACCCGCACATGTCCGAAGGCCTCAAGATAGCCAGACAGAGCCTATCTTCTCCAGCTTCCCGGTGTCAGTATCAGCGATAGCCGCAGCCATATCGCCATAGGTGCCTGCGACTTCAGCAAGAAGAAGCTGCTGCGCTTCATAGAGGCCATTCTGTTCCTGGACTTTCTTTATATTCTCAGCCTGCTTTTCTGTAAGCTGTATTCCCTTCTCTTTCAGGGATTCAATCTCGCCTACTGGATCCGCAAGTGCCTGAGCCAGATCATGTACAGCACCGATTGCATCATCCCCGATTGCTACAGCCATATCAAGGACTGTTTTGATAGCCTCTGGCAATGTCTCTCGGCTTATCTTCCTTGTCGCTATAAGCATCTGCTCTACAGCAATGATCTCCTGATCAGTATATGTGGTGGTCTTCGAGAAAGCATCCGCAAGATCCAGAAGCTCTCCTGTCGACATACCGATGACATTCTGTGTAGCACGAAGGGTAGCTTGAAATTTACGCTCTGCAAGCTCCTGGGCTGAATAGGCTGTAACGAGTTCAGCTCCAGCTCTTGCAACAACACCGATTGCTTTGGCTACAACTCCAGCAGCTGTTGTAATGGCAGCGAACCCAGCAGCGACAGAAACAAATGATCTCCTTGTCTCCTCGCTTTCTTTCTGCAGTTGATCAAGCTTCTGCTTGATAGACTGAATACCCGCAACAGCCTGCTGAGTATTTGCTGAAATTTGGATTGCAATATTAGATGCCATTATCTGCCCTTGTCAGGCAGAATGTCAGAAAATAAAAATGAAAAGGAAGACAATCGGCCAAAAAAGGATACAGCCAATAATAAAGGCTATTCCTAATTTCCCACCAAATTCAAAATCATCTTTCCAACTCATAAGTTTATTTTAATCTGACTATTCTCTGCCGTCAAATCGTCACTTTTGGATGGTAGAACCTGTCAAGCGGCTCTAGGATATCCACCACCTCTACAAGCCTTTCCGAATTCAATGCCCATGAGAGCCATAGGATATGCCCTTTCTCTTGTATCTCTGATAGAAGCCGATTGCGGAGAGTGCATCCTCATCAGAGATCTTGCTGACTATCTCAGATGCCCTTATCCACTCCCCGGTCTTCAGCTTTACCATCCTCTTCTCATCAAGCGTGTCATAATCAGCCGTGTAGCCTTCAGCAAGAAGAGCATACGCGGCCATTATCAGTTTTTTCAGAGTCAGACAGGACTGCGGCCTTCATGATCTCTGCCACGACCTTCCCGACAAGCGGGTATGTGCCAGGAAGAGCCACGACCGTATCAGCCTTCACACCATCCTTCCAGCCCTCTATCTCCGAGGATGATATGGATGTCGTAAAGGCCTTGAAGACCTCTGTATCCTTAAGGTCCTTGTTGCCTCTGAAGACTGTCTCAACCTCCTCAGCTGTCGGCACATTGAATACGGCCGTCGCATCAACACCGAGGAAGGAAACACTGATTGTTCTATTTCTTGAAATCGTAATCATATCAACCACCTACCCCTGCAGGCTTTATCCCAAGCTCGCCTGTTTCCTGGAATTACAGCACTCATAGCCAAACTTATGGCTCAACAGCTGTGACAGCAACTTGCTTTCCACCAGTTATTGTGATGGTCAATGGTATCAAATATAATCAACCTGCGTTGCTGTATCAGTATCCTCACCTGTATCTATAGAGATCTGCTTTTAAGAGTAGCATTCTTCTTTCACCTAACTGTCATCTCATTTGGATTTTCTTGACCGTATTTAACCAATGGTTTACTATATCTGCAGGATAGTGGATGATACAGACGTTCAAGGATAAGGAAACAGAGCAGGTCTATAGTGGTTTTGCCCAGAGAAGGCTGGCTCCTGACATAGCGAGACGTGCATTGCACAAGCTCATAGCGCTCAATGAGGCTGAATCCATCACTGATCTGCGCATTCCCCCTAGCAACAGGCTCGAACAGCTGAAAGGCGACAGGAAAGGGCAATATTCGATAAGGATCAATATGCAATATCGGATCTGCTTTTCATGGAAGGACGGGAACGCATACGACGTCGAGATCGTGGACTATCATTGAGGAAGAGAGGATATGAAAGACACATACAAGATAGATCTTGGGACATTTGGCGATTATCTCAACGAGGAATGGATGGAACCGGCTTCATCTCTCTGCATACAGGCTATCCAAAGACCTTGGCATATCTGCGACCGCACTCGGTAAGATACTCAAGGGAAAGAACCGGATGAGCGACGAAGTGTGTTGGAAGCTTGCAAGGTATTTCGGAACGAGCCCGAACTTCTTCCTCAAGGTGCAAGCCGAATTCTCCAGAAGGAACAAGGAAGCGGAGTTCCGTGCAGAAACAGCGAATCTCCCTGTTTACAGGTGGACTTGATGTACACTTCACATAATAACATCCACAATGCACTTTGAATAATTGATATCGCCGTTCTCATCTGCATTTTGGCGAGGTCGATATCGCATCTTAAATCTTTGGATGCGGCTATCGGTCACGGAGCAACAGGATTCCATCATAACTCATATTGCATCATGAACCACAGCTCAAAGCCGCTCCTGTTTGCTGTCAAGATACCTGAATATGAATACAGATTCTTGGCTAATTGAGCCAACGCCATAGACAGTCGCTTATTCATATCTTTTCCAGAGACATCGCAGCATGTATTCTTCTTATTGCCCACATCTGAAAAACTCCGAGGACAAACGGATGCTTTATATCTTTCCAAACCTAAGATTAGCAGACATTCCTGTTCTGCATGAATACCGGACAAGAAGATAACCCCAAAGGGAATCCCTCGGATGCACTCTTATGCACATCTGAGGGATCATTGCAAATAATCATCATAGCTGACCAATAACCATAGCCGGTTGCTTACAAGGCAAGATCACATGGAGACATGCCATATAGCAGAGACACTCGCCTACAGCAATGATCAGGCAAGCGCTATGACCTCAATCTCAACCTGTACATCCTTCGGAAGCTTCTGCACGGCTACTGCCGAACGGGCAGGAAGGACAGGAGCTGAAGCGAAAGCCTCTGCATAGACTTCATTGACAGCTGCAAAATCATCCATGTTCTTCAGGAATACAGTTGCCTTGACAACCTTCGTGATATCAGAGCCCGCGGCACTGAGGACTGCATTGATGTTCCTGAATACCTGCTTTGCCTGATCTGCGGCATTTCCTTCCACGATGCTCCCTGTTGAAGGATCTATAGGGATCTGGCCTGATGCGAATATCATCCCATTGACCTTTACAGCCTGGCTGTATGGTCCTATAGCAGCAGGGGCTGCCTTTGTCTCGATTCTCTCAATCATATTTCTCCTCCGTTTATAGACTGGACATATCCATAGATTCCGTCAGTATCATCAGCATACGGGATATCACCGGCATCAGAGCAGGAAGAGAAGCCAAAGCCATACCGAACTGCAAGGAAAGGCGTCCCGGCATCTTCCGCGCCTTTCAGGTCATTGAGGGTATCGCCAACCATAAGCACTTCATCGCTTCCTATTCCAAAATCCGATATACACAGCCGTATGATATCACCTTTAGTGCGGTTCTCCGCTTCATTGGAACCATGGATTGAGTCAAACAAGCCATCCACTCCAAGGTTCTGAAGGCAAAGATGCACAAGCTCCTCACCCTTGAAAGTCGCAACGCCTGTCCTGATGCCAAGAGCCCTCAGCTTCAGGAGAAGCTCCTTCATCCCGGGATACAGGCTCATCATGCGGTATCCCCTTTCAAGATACTCCTTCCTGTATATCCTCAATGCGTCATCAATCAATGCAGGATCAAGATCGAACGCAATCCTGAAACAGTCCCTCAGCGGCGGACCGACAAATTTCCGAAGGTCGCTTTCCCCATACTCCTTGGCATCACCTAAGGCTCTTACCGTATATAAGGCTGTATGGAATATACCCTCGGATGAATCAGCAAGCGTCCCATCGAAATCAAAGACCACACCCTTAATCATCCAGCAGCTCCAGCACGCGTTCATGCACAGCCGATGATGTTGCGACTATATCCATGGAGGATTCATCATCAGAAAGAAGCGTGATCCTTCCGCCAGCCTCCCTTACTATCATGATGCCCGCGGCACAGTCATATATATGAAGGCCAAGCTCATAGTAGGAAGTACAGCGGCCACAGGCGACATAGCATAAAGACAGAGCAGCAGACCCGATTGACCGCATGTCAGAGAAAAGCTCATAGAACCGCCTCATCTGCACCATATATCCATCCATGCGAAGATGGTTCCTGTGAGGAGGGACAAGAAGCGCAAGCGTCTCAGACACGTCTTCCCTCTCATCGGTGTGGATCGGTGAGCCATTGAGGAAAGCACCTTCTCCGCGGATCGCGGAAAAGACCTCGCTCTGCCTGGGAACAGCAACGATACCGAATGCAATGCCATCTTCGTCCTCATATGCGATCGAGATCGTATAGCATGGGAACGATGACATGAAATCAACAGTCCCGTCTATAGGATCTATTATCCAGCGCCTAGAATGGCCGGAGACCCCTCCATACTCTTCACCAAGAATCTGGTCATCTGGGAACTCTTCCGATATTATTGACCTGATGAGCTTCTCAGACATGCTGTCTGCCGCTGTGACATAGTCATTGCATCCCTTGAAGCTCACATCAGACCTGAGGCCCTCATGCGAAAGGAGAAAAGAGGAAGCCTCATCTGCAGCCCTGCGTGCAGCTTCAAATCTCCTATGCAGCTCTTTCCTGTCCATGCTCACTTTCCCCTTGCTATAAGCTGTTCTCCGACTATGCGGCATATCTTCCAGTTCGAAGGAGAGAAGGAGGATGGCGTAATCTTCCTCTCCTCTGCTGAAAGCAGGATGAAATCATCATCGAAAGAGAGGACGAGAGCATTCCATGAGCCTGCATGGCGGGAATACATCACAGCACCGGCATTGTTCAGGATCTCCTCCCTGCGAATATCGTCCATGACGACTTTAGGAGTGGCTATGAGTATGGAAAGGGAATAATCGAAGATCGAGAACATCTTGTCCTTCCCATCTTCTTTCTGCCTGTTCCAGCTTCTTCTTATGACATCCTCAAGATATGACTGCATATCAGGGCCAGATGAACGTATGAAGTCAACAAACGTACTCTTTGCCCCGACTTTCGCTGCAATATCCTTAAGCACGCCAGAAAGATCAGAGAAATCATCTGCAGCAGTGCCGTCCCCATTGCCGACCATCACGAAAACAGAGCCTTCCCCGCTCCCATCATCTGAACGCTTGATGACCCCACGGTCAACCATATCTGAAACATTATCCGCATCAGTATGCTCTGAAACGGTATCATCAGCATCTTCTCCGCCATCTGATGAGACATCTGCCATGGCAGCTCTTTCAGGTTCGGCATCAGGAGTTTCCGAAGCAGCCTCAGGGCTGCATGCAGCTTCCTCAGCATCTTCCGATCCATGCTCAATATCGCTATCAGGAATCATGCTGCCATCTTCAAAGATGGTCTCTGAGGACTCCTCTATACCTTCGTCAATATCGGAATCAGCTGCAGCGCTCTCTTCTGCATCGTCAAGGGAAGATTCAGGGCTGCAAACGGCTTCCTCTGCATCTTCCGGTCCCTGCTCAATATCGCTATCAGGAATCATGCTGCCATCTTCACTGATGGTCTCTGATGACTCCTCTATACCTTCATCAATACCGGAATCAGCTGCAGCGCTCTCTTCTGTATCGTCAAGGGAAGATTCAGGGCTGCATGCAGCTTCCTCAGTATCTTCCGGTCCCTGCTCAATATCACTGCCATCTTCGCTGATAGCCTCTGGATTCTCCTCAGCCTCATGATCATCATCTGCAGCATCGCAAGACACTGAATCGGCAGAGGATTCTTCACATCCAATAGAAGAGGCTTGGGTATCATCAGGATACTCTTCATCTTCAGAGGTTTCATCGCTTTCATAAATCGCAGTTGGAACGTAATCATCAGAAGAAGATTCCTGATCCATAGGTTCATGCACTGATTCAGGAGCAGCTGACCAGTCTGGAGCCTCTTCTTCATGTCGGGCTTCCTGCTCCTTTATGTAAGCAGTCGCGAAATCAGAAGCTTCAGACTCTTCCTCCTCATACTCAGCTTCCTCCTCCTGGCTTACCTCTTCTGTCTCCAATTCAGATTCTGTCTCCTCTTCCGGGTTATCGAAGAGCCCCTCGAAGAGGTCAGCCTGATCACTGTCGTAAGGGCTTTCCTTCTGATAGAGATCTTCCTTCTCTACCTCATCATAGAGCTCTTCATCCTCTATCTCATCCTCATCATCAGGAGGCAGCACATCGCCTTCCTCATAGCTGTAGTCGTCATCATCCAGCTCTTTCTCGTACTCATCAGCTTCTGCATCGCTTTCCTCATCTTTCTTTATGAGCTCGCTTGTAAGCTCATACTTATCCTGAAGCCTCCTGATCTCCTCCTCGCTGGGAGAGACCTGATGGTACTCAGGAAGTGGAGATTCATCCAGGGCCTTCTCCTTCTCAGCGATGGCCTTCGCCTTCTCGTCATCATCCTCCCTGTCATACTCATACTCGTCTGAGATCTCATCATCGACATCATCGACAACTTCCTTGTCATCGATATCATCCTCATCAAGGTAATCAAGTATCTCAGTCTTCTCAGGAAACTCCAGCGAACCGAATATGGTACGGTGGAACTCTTCCCTTCCTTCTGGGGAATTCGCTGCCTTTATAAGATAGTAGACAGATGATGAGAACACGCCATCGCTGACAAGCTCAAGCGGATCAGAGCTGTCAGGATCGAGTATCAGCAGCTTATGCCCGTCCTGAGGCTTCACATGCTTGTCCTCTTCATGCTGGTGCACCCTTGATTCATAAAAGGCAGGATTCTCTACAGCATTGACCTCCGTGACCGATGAAAGTATCGAGATATCAACCTTGTTTCCATCGAATGAATAAACGCCAACCGTATCAGTCTCAGAGAAAAGCAGCCTGCATGCAGCAGCTGCTGCCGCACTGTCACGAAGATAAAGTCCGGCATTAAGTGCCAAGATGCGCTGGCCATATGAAAGTATATGGGACTGGACAAATGAGAAATACATCGAGCCGAACCTGACAAATGGAAAGACAGTTGCCGGCCAGAGTCCTTTCCTCAGGTATTCGCTGATATCCAAAGAGCCGATAGGCCTTGAAAGCGACTGATAGACATCGCTTGGAAGATCAGCCGCGAACTCCGGACGGAACAAGTCAAAATCATCACGCCTGCCCTGCAGGTCACGGACACGCATCTCCCACTTGTTCTCACGGACTATCTCATCGCGGATATCATCATCAGAACGGCCGGAATCGCCTTCCTCTGCCCTTTTCCTGGCCATAAGCAGAAGCATCTCGGCCTTGTAGACAGAAAAATCCTCAGAAAGCTTATCGATGCCTTCAAGCCCATATACAGCGATCTTCTCTATCCCGGAAACAAGCGTCCTCAGATCTGTCCCGAACTTCTCCTTTATGATCTTCTCATCATCAAAGGCATAGCCATACCAAAGGCATGCGTATTTCTCTATAGACCCGTGGCTCTCTTCTGGCGGGAAGAACTGTGCTGTGAGGACCGCACGATAGCTCTCAGCGTTCTCTTCAGAGACAAGGCCGCTCCTGACAGCATAGACAGTATAGCTTTCTATATATCTCAGGAGCCTCTTGACTGTATCCTCAGCAAGCGACAGCACCCTGTTCCAGTCCTTCTGCTTTATATCGCGGTTGGTAGAAGCTGGATAGGAGGTATCGTAGAGCGTTGACTGGAGGATAGACTGAAGCAGGACAGGAAGGAGATGGGCATACAACCCCTGGAATTCGTCCCGGTTCTTCGTCCGTGATATGCGCCTCTCTTCCCAGGCTGCCATCTTAAGCATCTCAAGAGGATGATAAGGCCTCATCGTCTTCGCGATATTCTTCATATCCAGCCCCAGATAGTTCAGGGCTTCCTGCATGTTCTTCTCAGCTTTCTCCCTGGACATCGCAGCAAGGGATGAAAAGTCGGCAAACAATGAGTCCACGGCGCACTCCTTGTAATTTCAGTCAGAAAGGCCCATTACAGTACGTCTGTAAGCCTTCAATCCTTTCTCCAGGCACTTTGCTGCCATCACAAGCTCATTCTCGTTCAGGACATATGCGAACCTTGCCTGGCTCTTGCCCAGCCCCTTGGAGACGTAGAAGTCCTCTGCTGGAGCAAACATCACAGTATTCCCTTCATAGGAGAAATCACGAAGCATGAAAAGAGCAAAGCGCTCCGCATCATCAACAGGCAGATCAGCGACGAAATAGAATGCGCCTTTCGGCAAGCTGCACCTGACGCCTGGGATCCTCTGCATGTTGGATATCAGCACATTGCGGCGCCTCTCGTATTCAGCCCTTACATTCTCGACATACTCATCAGGAGCCGTAAGCGCAGCAGCTGCCGCAACCTGCTCGACGACCGGAGGGCAAAGGCGTGCCTGCGAGAGCTTAAGGACAGAATCAATTACTTCCTTATTCCTTGTGACTATCGCACCGATTCTCGCGCCGCACATGCTGAAGCGCTTCGAGAATGAATCGACGCAGATGACCCTGTCCTGATAATCGGAGAAGCTCAGGACGGAAGTGAACGACTTACCGTCATAGCAGAACTCCCTGTACACCTCATCAACAACAAGGAAGATATCATGCTTCCTGCAAAGCTCAAGAAGTCCCCTGAGTTCCTCGGTTGAATATACATGGCCAGTAGGATTATTAGGAGAGCAAAGCATTATGCCCATTGTCTTCTTGTTGATCTTCTTCTCGAAATCAGCGATTGACGGAAGCACGAAGTTATCATCAGAGGACGATGTCACAGGACGCAGCGTGACCATTGCCATGTTTGCGAACGTAGCTACGTTTGTGTAGAAAGGCTCCGGGATGATGAACTCATCAAATGGATCGCAGAGCGTCGTGAGCACGAAGAGGATTGCCTCAGAACCTCCCGTCGTTATGAGGATATCATCCTCAGACAGCGAGAGGCCGTACTTCTTATAGTATGACAGGAGCGCACGCCGAAGATAAAGCTCTCCTTCCGAGATGCCATATGCGATTATGTCATCATTATAGCCCTGTATGGCCTTTATAGCCTCTACAGGGGTCTTGATATCAGGCTGCCCGATATTCAGATGAATCACATGGATGCCTTTCTTCACGGCATCCCTTGCATATGGAACCAGCTTCCTTATAGGAGAACACTGGAACCCCGAAATCCTGTTTGACATCTGCATAGTGCGCCTCTTAGTCTGTTATGGAGCTGTCCTGGATGAGCGGAGCTTCCGGATTTGCCTGCGATGAGTCGATAAGCTTCTGTATGAACTTGCGGTTCTCAAGCAGCGGGGAGATCGAGCGCCCATGATGAAGCCTTGATATGACACGCGCGAAAAGCTCTGTGACATCGGCCTGGACGAACCACTCCTTCTCAAGCAGCTCCTTTCCCTGATACACCGCATTCGTGCCTATGATCCTCCAGAACACGCCTTCCTTGTAAGCAGCATCGAAGTTCTCGATGGCGTTTCCATTGAAGAAAGGAAGAGAAACCATGCAGATGATCCTCTTCGCGCCTCTGTTCATAAGCTCGCGCATAGCTATGATCATGGTGCCGCCTGTAGCGATCATGTCATCAGCCATTATGACTGTCTTGCCCTTTACATCTCCAAGAAGGTTTATGCTCTTTATGTTCGAATGCTTCGCATCCTTTGACACAACGGAGTAATCACGCTCCTTGTACAGCATTGCAAGAGGCCTGTGGAGACCCTGTGCATAGAACTTGTTCCTCGAGACAGCGCCTGTATCAGGAGATACGACAACGATATCAGGATCAGAGAAATCTATAAGCTTCCTGAGCGCGATAAGCGTCTGGTATGAGCCATGGAGGTTTTCAAGATGGCAAGTCGTGAATGCGTTCTCGATCTCCCTTGAATGGATATCAAGCGTGATGATCCTCGCAACCCCGAGATTCTCGCAGAAATGCGCGAACATGGAAGCTGTCAGAGCCTCTCTCCCGGCTTTCTTATGCTGCCTGGCATATGGATATGTAGGAAGTACAAGCGTGACGGACTCTGCACCCGCGAGCTTCACGGCATGGATCGTCGTGAAAAGGAACATCAGGTGATCATTCACAGAAAGCGGCTGAGGTGTCTCAAGGCCTGCGACCTTTATCGGGGCATTGTTGGAGACATCATGCACTATATAGACATGCAGCCCCCTCACCGGATCGATGATCTCTGCCTTTTCCTCGCCGTTTGCAAACCTGGTGTACTTGACGTTTATCGTCATGTCAGGGCAATGGAAAGCAGTGGGGAGCTTTCCTGCAGGAATCTTCCTGCTGTCCAGGTCATCTGTGAGCGTAACGAACTTGAGAAGTTCCTCGGGACTCATGTTATGACGCTTCGTCAATGCTTCTGAAAGCTTCTCATAACGGTCTATATACAGACGCCTGAGGTGCTTCACGACCTTACCTGTGAAATACTCGCTGCCTGGACCTGCGATGATTCCAAGCTTGTGGGGTTTGATGATGCTCATATGGTCACTGTAATGTAATGATGTGCCTTTGGCAAGGATTCTTAAAAGGATAAAAGTCCTACCAATACACAATGTCTAATATTAATTCTTTACATGCACTTAAATTAAAATAAAACATCATTTAATGCAAAAAAGATTGGGGATAACACTTGCTGAAAAGGTAGCCGCTTTCCTTTATCAATCAAGGAAACCATGCAGACGGCAAAACTGGACTTCGCAGATCAATGATCCATCATCACAATCCAAGCCCATACTCAGATAGGGTTATAAGGACACCTTCATCGCGTTATTATCGCCGGAATTTTATCGCCGATAATTTATCGCCGGTACTTTATCGCCGATTCTCACTGATGAGCATTCTTTGAGCAGCAAGGAAATGCCAAATCACCTGATTCAAGATTCTCATCAATTGCGGCATATGACATACAGGAAACGGATGATTCTCAGATTATCACTTCGCTGATTCCAGGGATGAGTGATGAATATACAGATGAAAGATGCTCCATCTTCGCGCTGCACAGGCCCTCAAGCTCCGACAGCCACTTCTCATCCTTCTCTATCCCAAGATTACCTGCTGTACCTATTGAAGTCCTCTTGCTGAGGGATGCGACAGGATCCTCCCCTTCTACTTTATCGAGGTTGAGCCCTACATCCTTGTAGCTGTCACGGAAGTTGCCGCCTGAAAGGACTTTCTCCATCACCCTGTCAGTAGCATAAAGCTCGGGAGTGCAGGCCGCTATGAGCCTGTCTGGATGCACCTCAAGCTTCGATATCATCTCGCTCATTATCAGAAGAAGCTCCTCAGTGCTTCTGAATCCCTCTATGAGAGGCTCCTTCGTATCCTGGAAATCCCTGTTGTAGCCTGAGGGCAGAGCCTTGATTATCGACTTGACGCGCATCGAGCAGGATGCGATCAGCGCAGTCCTTGACCTGGCAAGCTCAAGTCCATCAGGATTCTTCTTCTGCGGCATTATGGAGGAACCTGTGCACAGTTCCCTTGGCAGTGAGAAGTATCCGAACTCAGGAAGAGTGAAGAGCATGAGATCCTGCGCGAGCTTCGATACCGTCAGGGCAAGATACTCAGCATGATCAAGGAAGATAGCCTCGAACTTCCCCCTTGAGTTGTTCGCATAAAGCACATTGTTCTGGACACGGGAGAAACCCATGAGGGATGATGTATATTCCCTGTCAAGCGGAAGCGTCACACCATATGATGCGGCAGAGCCAAGCGGGGACTGGTCCAGGACCTTATAGAGATCAAGAAGCATCGCTGTCTCTTCCTCCACCTCCTCTGCAAAGGAAAGAGCCCAGAGAGCGACTGAAGACGGCATGGCTATCTGCATATGCGTACGCCCAGGCATCGGCACTGAGACATTCGCCTTGGCCAGGTCTATGAGAGATGAGGCAAAGCCGACGGCAGCAGATGAGAGCTTGAGCACAGCTTCCCTCATGTACAGCCTCAGAGCGGTCTGGACCTGGTCATTGCGGCTGCGCCCTGTATGGATCTTCTTCCCGACTGTGCCTGATCTCTCTGTCAGGAAGCCTTCGATTGCTGTATGGCAGTCCTCATCTGAAAGCTTTATTGGAAATGAATTGCTCTTTCTCATGGCAGCGATCTCTGAAAGCCCTGAAAGAAGCATATCAAGCTCATCTTCAGAAAGTATCCCTATCCTGCAGAGCCCTCTTGCATGGGCCGCAGAGCCTATAAGATCCGAAAGCACAAGCTCCTGGTCATACACATAATCATTACGTACGGTAAAATGCTCCATCATGGAATCGAGGGTATAGTTTTTCTGCCAAAGTTTAGCCATAGTCGGAAGATTATCAGAAAAAGCGTCATAATCATAGACTCACGGCGTATATATAGCATGAAGCTTCTGCTTGTGATCTCACTGATACTGGTCGTGCTTTCGGGATGCCCTATGGGAATGGGAAGGGTCTATGACTCATTCCAGGGGCAGGACAGGACACTTCCCCGGATACTTTCATACGGGCTGGCCGACAATGCGTCATTCACAATCGTATATGACAAGGTGGTCTATATAAGCGATGCGGAGCTGGACAGGGAAAAGCTCAGCTACAACGCAGAGGGAACGATATTCACCATACCTCTCGGCATAATGCTCGGAAGGGGCGAAAGAAGGATCCTGTCAGTCACTGCAGAGGATATGATCGGCAACACGCTCAGATCATCGTTCATCCTAGTCGGCAGGAATCCAGATATACCTGCGGCTGTCATAAACGAGGCATCAATACAGGGGACAGGCGATGCTCCTGACAGGATTGAGCTGCTGTTCCTCAGCGAAGGCAACACGGCAGGCCTTGCTCTCTCTGACGGAGGACGGGAAATGTCAAACCACACATTCACGTTTCCTGATATAGAGGTAAGGACCGGGGATATGGCGGTGATATACTGGAACTCAGAGCATACCGGCCCTGATACGATAAATGAGAATGGCTATACAGCATATATCCTGGATGGCGGAAGCGATAAGACTCTCTCTGGGACGAACGGTGCAATCATCCTGTACAAGGAGGAAGGAGGAGAGATCATGGACGGGATAGTATATACGAACGGAGAGAACCCGGATGCTGATGGGTACGGAAACAACATAACGCGGGAAGCGGCCCTCATTCTCATTGAAGAGGGAGAATGGGGCGGAGAGCCTGTGGACTCAAGCCTTGTCACATCAAGCAGGGTGCTTGCAAGGATACCTGGAGGATGGGACACGAATACCTGTGATGACTTCTTCACCACAGAGCCAAGGAAGTCGACGTTCGGCTACCATAACCAGTACTTCCCATATGAATGATGGGACAGGAGACTGCACTCCTGCCCCTATGCCGATCAGAGATCGTCAACAATGGCAGCCGATTTCGCGTATGCTGTGCTCCTTGCCTCAAAGAAGTCTGTCTTGACCATGTTCGCATTCGAATACTGCGATACCCATGCCATATCATCAGGCTCCTTCTCAAAGCCTGGATAGAGCGGCTCAAAGCCTATGCTCTGCCATCTGAGATTGCCCAGATAATGTATGTAATCCGAGACCATCTGCCGTGTCAGCCCCGGGATCTCGTCACCGATCACGTACTCTCCCCATGCAGCCTCCTGCCTCACACCCTCTTCCATCATCTCCTTGTATACGGCGATGCGGTCAGGAGTGAAAAGCTCAGGCTCTTCCTTCTTAAGCTCAAGTATTATGTTCCTGAAGAGCCACAGATGGGTATTCTCATCACGGTTTATGTACCTGATCTCCTGGGCAGATCCCGGCATCTTCCCGTTCCTTGAGAGATTGTAGAAGAACATGAATCCGGAATAGAAGTAAATCCCCTCAAGGATGAAATTGGCGACAAGCACCTTCATCAGATGGAAGAGATCCCTGTTCTCGATGAAATCGTTGTAGCAGCTGCCGATGAACGTGTTGCGCCTGAGAAGATGCTCATCTGTCTTCCACTGGAACAGGATGTCATTGCGCTCGTCGGGAGAGCATATGGTGTCAAGCATATATGAATAAGCCTGGCTGTGGAGACACTCCTGGAAAGTCTGGATATGAAGGCAGAGCCCTACCTCGTTCGCGGTGATGTAATCTGTCACATTCGGAAGGTTCGCTGTCTGGAGGCTGTCAAGGAAGACAAGGAATGAAAGTATCTTGTCATAAGCCTTGCGCTCTGATGGCAGCAGATGATGATAATCCTTGAGATCCTGTGCGAGATTTATCTCCTCAGGAATCCAGAAATTGTTCATTGCCTGCCTGTACCAGTCCGATACCCAGCCATACTTCATGTTATTGAAGTCATTGAGATTGGTTGTATTGCCTCCAACCATCCTTCTCTTCTCGACTTCTGTATCGCCATTGGGATTGAACAATGGCTTCCGTCTCAGTTCTTCCATGATGCCTCCTAGCTTGAACAGCTCTCGCACTCATCTACCTCAAGGCTTTTCGAGCGTATGTAATATATAGTCTTCACATGGCACTTTGAAGCAAGTATATAGAGATCCAGCACCTGCCTCATAGTATAGTCATTTGTTATATAAAGGTTCATTGACTGGGCCTGGTCAATATGACGCTGCCTTATTCCCTCTGCCCTGACTGACCAGCTCTGGTCAATCTGGTACGCGCTCTTGTAGTACCACCATGTAGCGCTTGAGAGTTCAGGAGCTGTGCGGGGAAGCATGCTCCCCTTCTTCTCCTCATAGAAGAACCGCTTCATGACAGGATCCACTCCGGCTGTAGTGCCTGTGAGTATCGAAGTGGATGAAGTCGGGGCGACTGCGAGAAGATACGCGTTGCGCATACCGCGCTCATGGACCTTCCTTCTGAGAGCTTTCCATTCATCGGAATCATAGCCGCGCCTCTCAAAATACAGACCTGTATCCCATTCAGATCCTCTGAAATAGGCATATGATCCTTTTTCAGCTGCAAGCTCAGAAGATTCCTCTATAGCGGCATAGGCAATTGTCTCGAAGACCTCATCAACGAACTTCAGATGCTCATCGCTCTCCCATCTTATGCCGTTCTTCGCAAGCATGTGATGATAGCCTGATACACCAAGTCCTATGGACCTGTACTTATCATTGGTGATCCGTGCGTATGGCACAGGATAGAAGTTAAGGGTTATCACATTGTCAAGGGCACGCACGACAGTCCTTACAAGAGACGAAAGCCTGTCCTTGTCCCTCACATCGACATTGCCCAGGCAGATGGATGCAAGATTGCAGACAACGAAATCACCTGGCTTCGTCTTCTGCACTACGACGGTATCGCCGTCTTCTGTCGTTATCTCGGCATCCTCAGCGACAATCTCCGACATATTCTGCGCGATTTCCGTGCATAGGTTGGATGAATATATCATGCCCTTATGCTTGTTGGGATTCATCCTGTTCACCTCATCGCGGTTGAATGTGAACGGAGTGCCTGTCTCAACGGCGCTCTTGAGGATGAGGCGTATAAGATCCTTCAGCACAATCGAACGCTTGGATATCCTGCTGTCACGCACGCAGTCAAGGTATCTTTCTGTCCACTCGTCGCCATAATAGTCCTCCAGATGATACCCCTTGACCGTGAATATCTCATGCGGGCACATCATATGCCATGGCTGGTCAAGGTTCTCCTCGCAGAGCTTCCAGAAATAATCCGGATAGCAGATCGCAGGGAATACATCGTGCGCCTTCATCCTGTCATCGCCGTTGTTTGTCCTGAGGTTCAGGAACTCAGGCAGGTCCTTATGCCAGACATCAAGATATACAGCGACAGCCCCTGCCCTGACTCCCAGCTGGTCAACTGCGACTGCCGTATCGTTCACGAGCCTTATCCAGCGTATGACGCCTCCGGCTGCTCCCTCGAATCCCCTTATCGAAGAGCCATTTGCCCTGACCTTCCCGAAATACAGCCCCATTCCGCCTCCGAACTTGGAGACTTTCGCGAAGTTGTCTATCGACCTGTAGATCCCGTCAAGGGAGTCTGGCACGGTATCGATGAAGCAGGATGAAAGCTGATGGATTGGCTTGCGCGCATTCGCAAGTGTCGGTGTAGCCATGGTGACTTCCATCTTCGAGAGCATGTCATAGAATGCCTTCACATAGCCAAGCCTCTCATTCTTCTCCGGAAGAGCGAGGTGCAGCGCTATGCCAAGGAACATCTCCTGCGGCGTCTCAAGCACCTCATGGTGATGGGAATGTATCAGATAACGCCTTATCAGGAGATCAAGGCCTGAATATGTGAAGAGCTTGTCACGCTCGTTGTCAATGAATGACGCCGCTTCATCTATCTCAGCCTTGGAATAGCCTTTCAGTATATAGTCCCCATACAAGCCCTCGGCTGTGAGATACTGGATCTTCTCATGGAAGCTTGAGATGTTCTTGTCGGAAAGCCTCGCGGAAAGCTCCTTGTGGAACGAGAAGAGAAGGAAACGGGAGGCTATGAACTCCCATCGGGGAGCCTCTGGGCGGGTAAGCTCAACAGCAGCCCTGGTTATGGCCTCATACTTGTCACTCTCCCCCATATCCTCCTTCGAGAATGAGATGAACTTATCAGCAAGGACAGAAAGCGAGTAGCAGTCCTCCGGGAAATCCCTCTGTATGCCTGAAAGCACCTTTGACAGCGCATCATCATCGAAATGGCAGAGTATCCGGGCTCTTTCATTCCTCCTTGCCGTACGCTCATTGCGGAAAAGGATATAGTTCTTGGCAGCCTGGAACTGGCCGGAAGCCATCAGAGCCTCTTCAGCCCTGTCCTGTATTTCCTCAACACTCCATGGCTTTCCCTCATCAAGCTCCGCTGCGATCTTTCCGGCCAGAGAAGCTGCAAGAGCTTCAGGATAGCCCTTGCCTGTGCTGTCCAGCGCCTTCTGCAGCGCACATTCGATCTTTGCAGGATCAAAAGCCTCCAGATGCCCGTCTCTCTTTATTATTTCCATGTATACCCCGCTATGAATATGGCTATAGATAAATTGCTACACAATATATTGCGTATGAACATATCAGATAATCCAGCAGAGCATCAAGCATCATATTCCCTGCGCCGGGAATATATGTAATAAGATAGATTGATGAGTATGCCGAATACTGTCGCAAGAGGAGCGGCAAGGCCTATCATCGAAAGGCTTGGATCAGGCTGCACCGACATAATGTAAGCGACAGGCAGCCTCACGAGGAATGTCTGCAGGAGGGACTGTACCATCACGAAAAGAGTCTTGCCGTGACCGCTGAAATACCCCATGAACGAGAAAAGGATGCTTGTTACGACAGCCTCGGGAGCAAAGCCTCTGAGATACTCTGCAGAACGTGCTATGACGCTTTCATCTGATGAGAATATATTCGAGATGCCATGGCCGAAGAAGAATGCCAGGCAGAACATAAGGCAGCCTACAGCGGCCCCAAGCGCCATTCCTGTGGCCATCGTGCGCCTGGCCCTGTCCTCCCTTCCTGCCCCGACGTTCTGCGCTATGAACGAAGAAAGCGACTGCATTATCGAGGAGGGGATGAGCATGACAAATGTGACGATCTTGTTAGCAACGCCATAGCCTCCGGACGCAGCAAGCCCGATGTTGTTTATGAATGCGATAAGCGCCAGGAACGATATCTGCGTCATAAGCTCCTGAAGAGCGATCGGAGAGCCGATCTTCAGGAACGAGACAAGCTCACGGCTGAACCTCAGATCCTTCAATGACAATGTGAAGGGAAGATTCTGCTTCCTGAGTATCAGGAGGGAAAGGACAACCGACAAAGCCTGCGCGCCAACTGTCGCGATAGCCGCACCTGCCTGATCCATATGGAATATGGCTATGAGGATGTAATCACCGATTATGTTTGCTACGCACGCAATAGCTACGAATATAAGCGGAAGCCGTGAGTTTCCTATGCCCCTGAGTATGCAGCTGATGACATTGTACGCGATTATGAAAAGTATGCCGCCCCCGCAGATCCTCACATATGAGACTGTATTCCCTACAGCTTCCTCAGGTGCCTGCATCAGCCTTGCGGCAGGCTCAGCGAATACTATAAGAAGAATCGTAAGCAGAACACCGATGATCAGGAAGAAAAGAATGGCAGAACCTATCGTGCGCCCGGCCTTTTCTGCATTTCCGCTGCCGATGCTGGTGCCTATTATCACAGTTATGCCAGAAGCCAGTCCCGTAAGGACGAATGTCACAAGGTTTATTACGCTGCTTCCTGTCGATACTCCTGACAGCCCCTCGGTAGTGCCGAACCAGCCGACTACAAGGACATCAACTGCGCCATATGCAGCCTGCAGCACGAGAGCGCCGAGGATCGGAAGCATGAAACGTATAAGCTTGCCGGTTATCCGGCCCTGGGTAAAATCTGATACTGTATTTTCCACAGAGGGATGATAACACCCCTCCGGGAATGATTCAATACATCATAACTTCATGCAATATTTACAATTGGTTAACAGATGGCCGGTTGACCGGCCATTTGTCAGTCTGCCATGCAGAGATGAACAGCAGCCTTCGTGAATGTCTGAGGAAGAGCGAGGATATTCGGGTTTTCCGGAAGATACTTCTTCATCGCGTCCTCAAGTGCGCTCTCGAATGTAGGCCTTGTCTTCATCCCCATGCCCCTGGCATATCCCGGATCCTGGGCTCCGACTACATAGATCGCTGATGTGTTCATCTCAGCGATATGAGCAGAGCTTATCATCGAGAAGCCATGGAATGGATGGAACGCATTCGTGAACCTGTATTTCCTGATATACTCCTCATTTGTGGCATAGTACTCACCAAGCCTGTTCATATCAGGAAGGGTGTTCATCCTGTCGTGCTGGAAATCCTCATACATCTGCCTTGTATATGGCCAGAGCTCATCATGGAAATAGCCATTGCAAAGCGATGAGCAGATTATCACGCACCTGTCGCTCATTATCCTCTTGTGCCTTACCACCTGGGCGCTTATGGCTTGCATGAGCATTATGGGATTCGTTCCCATTCCCTCTCCGTAGTGGAAGAACTGCGGCATGCCGAATACAAGGACATCATACTTCTTCTTTGCCCAATGGACATATGTGCGCTTATCGGCATCGACCCATGAAAGCGGCATCATCTCCTTTGCGTATCCAGACCAGATAGAGATCTGGCGGCTCTTCGTGTCGAGGACAGCATCGCAGCAGAAGAACTTCTTGCCCATCATCTTCTCCATGTGCATGCCGATCTCATTGAACTTGGTGCGCATGAGGGACTCTCCGGATACAGGAGTGAAGTCAGGGCGGTGCATGACCTCGGGAACATGGTGTGATGCTATGCTGCGCCAATGCGTTATCCCGGTAGCGCAGTGCTTGTAGCCACCGGAGTATCCTCCGTAAGGGTTGCCCTGCACATGGCCTATGAGGATAGCGACATCTGAATCATAGACATACTTGTTCATGAGGACAGGATCTCCCCTGTCTGTGACGCCGAGGTCGACAAGGTGGTCATAATCCTCGCTGTCATGGTTTATGATCTGATGAGTCGGATAGAACTCATTGAACAGATCTGCTCCAAGGACATTGCGTATCTCCTCTATGGTATTCTTCCTGTGCAGCCCGTTTGAGCAGATCAGGAGGATGTCCTTCTTCTCAACGCCAGCCTTGTAAAGCTCGGAGATGATCAGAGGAATGGCTATCTTCCTGTGGCTTGTCTTCTGCTCTCCGCCCTTGACCCTGTCAGGGAAGACGATCGTCACCTTGCTTCCTTTGTGGGCAAGCTGGTCAAGCCTCTCCATTCCGATCGGGTTTCGGATGGACTTGAGAGTCTCTTCCACAAGCTTATCCTCGGGGATACATGGCGGATCTGGCACAGTCTCGCCAGGAATGAACACATCTGTGCTGTCAGGGAGCTCTGCGCTCATCAGTCCCTGTCCATATTCGAAATCAAGCTTCATCTGCTTCCTCCTTCCTTTCCATTCATATAGAGATCAATTATCCTCAGATACTCATCTGGGTAGAAGCCAATCTCACCGGAAAAGCGCGTAAGGGCAATAAGCCCTCCATCAATCTCATCAATGGATGAGAGCATCCCGGCATTCTCCTCCTTGAGCCCTCCGCCATAGACTACAGGGATATCCCCAAGCACGCTCTTCACAAGGCGGGCGACCTTCTCGATATACTCCTTGCCTGCAGGTGTCTTGCCCGGTCCGATCGACCATACTGGCTCGTAGGCTATGACGACAGATGAAAGATCAGCCCCGTCAAGGCCTATCTCAAGCTGCTCCGATATGACCTTGTCCCACTCATCAAGCTCCGTATCCTTCTCACCGCAGCAGTAAAGCACCTTCAGTCCTCTCTTCTGAGCTGCCTGCACTTCCTTGGCAAGGATCCTGTTCACGGCTTTCCTGTCATGGCAGCCGCCCAGAAAGAGAAGCTCGTTCTTATCATTCCTCTCTTCGCAGTGACCTATGATCGTATGCGTGCAGCCTATCGCGGCCATGGCTGAGGCAGGGCGGTTTGTCGTAAAGGCGCCAAAGTTCCCGCCGATCTCAACATCGGCCCTGTATACGCCCTGGCATCCTATGGAAAGAAGCTCAGGATCGGCTGCCTTCACTGCATCAACGATCCCGGACTCTGGATAGAAATGGACGAATTCAGCCTTTCCCCTGTATTTTCCAAGGGAAGGAACAACCTGCCTGACGATCTCAGGGGCATATGACGAGGCTTCGGCAATCCTGTTGACACCTCCCATCGAGGCAGGGACATCGAACCGCTTGAAATTCACATAGATGTGCTGCATCAGATGCCCTCCTTGCGATAGGCTTCGGCCATCTCGTCAAGCGTCCTGATCTCGACCTTCGAAGCCTTGCCGACCTGTCCGAAATCAACAACAAGCTTCCCGACAACCTCCTTCACGCCCTTCTCTATAAGCTCTGTGATAGTCTCAACAGCCTCATTCGGCACATTGCCGTACATGACTGTGTCCATGATAGGAGGAAGATAGAAACGAGGGTCGAATGCCTTTGGATTTGACTCCATTATGTGCCAAATCCCGTTTATGCGGCTGTCCTCCCTTGCACTCTTGCTGCCCACGAAATATTCCCTGATGTTCCTTGTGACAGCAAGGCGGATGTCAGTATCGACATTGATCTTGCCGATGCCGCAGTGGGAAACCTCGATAAGCTGCTCTAGAGGAATCCCAGCTGCCCCCTGGATATCGCCGCCAAGGGCATTTATCTCATCAACGATATACTTCGGCACTGTGGATGACCCATGTGATACAAGAGTTCCTTTTATCCCCTCATGGAGCATGCACTCCTTCACGGCAATCGCTATCTCCTTGCGGACGGCAGGATGCGCGCCCTTGTTCGCTCCGTGCATGGTCCCGTAGCTTATAGCGAGCGCATCGACCTTCGTTGCCTTGAAGAACCTTATCGCATCCAGGGGATTGGTATATGTCGACCCCTCAGAGAAGACATGGTCCTCAACTCCTGCAAGCACTCCAAGCTCCCCTTCCACGCTCACTCCACGCTCATGGGCGTATTTCACGACTTCCCTTGTCAGCTCTATATTCTCTTCCAGAGGAAGCGAAGAGCCATCGATCATGACTGATGTGTATCCACCGTCGATGGCGGCCTTCACGCTTGCAAAATCGCGGCCATGGTCGAGATGAAGTGCGACAGGAATCGGGGAAGAGACAGCAAAGCGCTTGACTGCATCGGCTATGTTTTTTGCGCCTTTTATCTTGTCCTCGACAGTCGCGTTCATGAAGTCAGTGCGGCCGCCCATGAATCCATTCGCGAGGTCAGCACCCTGCAGTATTGCCGGTGAGCGGAACATCTCATGGACCTCTATGACAGCCTTTGCCTGGCAGACTGCATTGACGTTGAAAGCACCCTGCGCGTAATCATATTTCTCTGTAGCGTCCAGTATGGGACGAAGCGGAATAAGCATAACTCCTCCTTAGAAAGCTGGCTCGGAAGCCACGTTGTTCGAGATTATCATGGCATCTGGATGATTCTGCAGAAGCGTGACAGGGAAGTGGCCTGACGGCTCTGAGAATATGGCCTGGCGTATGACAGACCTGTGCCATGGGCGGAAGACACCAAGCCTAACCTTCCGTGCTGACAATATCTCCTTCATGCCGATTGTCACAGCATATTCAGGCATGGCGTCGATTGCCCCGTTGAGGTCCCCGATGGCATTTGCGGTACGTGTCTCGCGGCTCATCTTTATCACCCTCGTCTCACGGGTCGCGAATTCCTCGGCGCTGACTTCCTCAGCCTCGTTGAATGCGAGATGACCGTTTATTCCGATTCCGCCGAATGCGATGTCTACCTTGCCAAGCTCTTCGATCACGCGTCCGATCTTCCCAGTGTCCTCAGGATCGGGGAAAATCCTGGCGCTTTCCGGAACATTGAGCGTCTCAGGTATCCTGGAATAGATATTCCTTTCCATGAAGCCACGGAAAGAGAGCTTGTCCGAAGGATCTATCCATTTCCTCTCTGCCGTAAGATATTCATCCATATTGATGAAGACGCAGTCCTTCAGCGACAGCTGCCTCTCGTTGACGAGACGCACGAAGATAGGATACTGGCCAACAGGTCCCACAGGGACTATGAAGACAGTCTTCTCGCCTTTCCTGTTGTTCTCCTCTATGGCTTCCACCATCTCAAGCGCAAGCTCATAGAATACCTCTCCGCTGTCTCCCAGGAGCTTGACAGGGATCTTCCCAGCAAGCAGACCTTCCCTGTCTGTCGAATAATAACTCATAATGCACTCTCCTTGCTCTGCAATGATATAAAAGACGGGCCAAGCGGACCTGTCAGTGGCTTTGCATAGTCCATGAAGCTCTCGCTTACATCGTAGTTGTCAGCATCGTAATACTCATCAGGAAGAGTCCTGGCCTGGAGTATCTCATCCGAGATATCAGAGACCGCGGTCTCAGCCTTGTAAGGATCAGATGATATGCGCCGTATGATGCTCATCGACGCGGTACGCCCAGAAAGAGCTGCACGCACAGATGCCCTTCCGCACTCGACAGCCTCGGCCCTGTCTATATCGCTCTGCCATGCTATTGAGGCTCGTCCGAGTATGCCAGGCTTCTCAGAACGGGCCTTGATGCCAAGCTTCTTCACAATCAGCGATGCAAGATGCGATGAGACATCACCGAAATAGACACTGCGGTCTGTCTGGAATATCGGCTCGACTATAGGCGTGCCATTGCTGTAGCGGAGCCCCTCGCTGGCGACTATGACGACACCACCCTTCTCCTTGTGTATCTTCTCCACGCGCGAGAGGAAAGCCTCTTCATCAAAGGCGCTCTCCGGAGGAAGTATCATATCAGGACCAGCTGATCCATAAAGCCTCGAAAGCGCTGATGATGCGGTTATCCACCCGGCATCGCGGCCGAATGCCTCGATCACGACAGCATGTATAGGAAGCCCGTTGACATCTTCCACAGCTTCCTTCACCGATGCGGCTATATAGCGCGCGGCAGAGCCGAATCCCGGGCTGTGGTCAGTGACTGAAAGATCATTGTCCATCGTCTTCGGCGTGCCGGTGACTGTTATACCGGCTGTATCGCATGCGAATGCAAGCTTGCGGCAGGTATCCATAGTGCCATTCCCGCCTGTCATGACGCAGTATGCAGCATCAAGCTCGGAGAGCGCATTGCGTAGCCTCAGATAATCCTCAGGCTCCAGATGGTCACGTCCAGTGCCGATTGCAGACCCAGGTGTACGCTCAAGCGCATCAAGCTCAGCATCGGAAAGCGAGCCAAGGTCGATGACATCCTTTGCCAGCAACCCTTTCACGCCGAAGCGCGCACCATAGACACGCCCGTCAAATCCCTCATCCCTGAGCTCCCTGAGCGAACCTGCAAGGGATGCGTTTATCACGGCAGTAGGGCCGCCTCCATGTATAAAAACAATATTCCTCAACTTCTGACCTCCGTTGATTCTCTCTCTATAAGACTATATGGGATGTTTATCCGTATTGGATAGCTGCGCTCATTCAGGCACCTGTCCACTATTATCTTTGCCGCAAATCGCCCAAGCTCCTCAGCGAAGACAGCGAATGTCGTAAGCGATGGCTCAAGGAAAGCAGAAGCCTCTGCGTTGTCAAAGCCTGTGAGCATCACATCCTCTGGGACCTTCAGCCCTTTCTCGTTCAAAGCCTTCAGGACGCCGATCGCCGTATTGTCATTCGCAGCTACGATAGCGTCGGGAATGGTTCTCTCAAGGAGCCTGATAGTGCCTTCATACCCTTCCTGAGGCGAAAGATGGACACTTTCGAAGACCGCGCCGTCCCGGCTTATGCCCACGCTGTCCAGCCCTTCGAGATAACCGCGGAAACGATGTTCATTGAGGACCTCAGGAGTATCGGCAGGGCCTACATAGGCAATAACGCGCCGCCCCTTCCCATAAAGATGGCGGACAGCATCTGCCATGCCGGCCTCCGCATCTGATATCACCTCATCCATGCCACCTATGCTGTTAAGGCCCGCATAGATGAGAAGAGGGACGCGCTTGCGTATCTCCATTATCAGCTCATCGGAGCCACGGCCGAGGATTATGGCGGCATCAAGGCCTTCAAGGGACGAGAGGAAGGAGCTATCTGATGATGCGATGACGGAATATCTTATGTTGTACTCTTCCGCCAGCCGTCCTATCTCATGCTCAATGCCAGAAAGGATCTTCTGGAAGAATTCAGACGCGAGGCTCTCATGGTCAGAGAGGAATATAGCATCAAGGGTTATGGGGATACGTGCCTTGCGGATGCTTTTCGTGCGGCTTTCTATGAACCCAAGCTCATGGGCGACCATCAGCACGCGCCTGGATGTCTCCTCGCTAGGCTTGCGGCTTGTGTCACCTGAAAGGATCCTTGATACTGTCGATACGGAAACGCCGCTTCTCTCTGCTATTTCCTTTAGTGTTACCTTTCCCATCTCTCCAACTTTTTGGATATGAATATCTCGTTATTCTACAGCTAGTTTACCACTCTTTCTCAATATTGCAAGGAGAAAATATCCAAATTATTGGATTACCTGAGCCAGCTTTTGCGGAAAATATACGAGGCAAAGAAAGCTGAAGAGACAGCCCAGGTTATGGGATAAGCTGCATAAACTATCATGATATCATGATGGAAAAAAAGCGCGGCAGTGACGAAAGCGACACGGACCAGGCACCATGAGACAAGCAGCACAAGCATCGGGACAAAAGCCTTCCCCACGCCACGCAGCATGCCGGCGCTGCCATGCGAGATAGCCACAAGAAAGTAGAAGAAAGCCTCGATACGGGCCTGGCGCGTACCATATCCGATCACCTCAGGATCAGAAGAGAAAAGGCCTACGATGAATGGCGCGAAGATGAAGAGCAAGGCTCCGGCGGCTTCTGCGACCACGATATTCATCGCCATCCCCTCCACAGCGCCTTTCAGCAGCCTCTCCCTGTTCCCGCTTCCTGAGACCTGCGCGACGAATGTGGTGAGGGCCAGGGAGAACGATGTGATAGGAAGGAGCACGAATCCCTCTATCTTGGCATAGACGCCGAATCCGGCGATGGCAGCTGCCGGAAATGTGTTCACAGATGACTGGATCACAGTATTCGCGAAGCCGACGATTGAGTTCTGCAGGCCTGACGGCAGTCCAAATCTGATTATCTCCCCCAGTCCTGCCTTATCAATTGATATAGACCGCAGCCTTATGCTGATACCGCCATCGCCTCTGATCAGGCGGATGAGGCACAGCAGGGAACTGGCAGCCTGCGATATTATGGTTGCGAACGCAGCAGACCATACGCCCCATCCGAAAGCTCCGATGAAGACTATGTCAAGCACGATGTTAACGGCAGATGATATGATCAGATAATAAAGAGGATGGCGGCTATCGCCGAGCGCATTCATTATCCCCATCAGCACATTGTACATGACGGAGAAGAATATGCCTGCGGAATATACCCTGAAATATGACGCGCTTATCGGAAGAAGATCGCTAGGCGTGGATATCCAGATGAGGATATGGCGTGTGAAGGCGACCGCAAAGGCCGTGATGATCGCACCGGCGGCAAGGCCGAATGCGATATCTGAATAAACGGCTTTCTCAAGCCTCTCGCCGTCCCCTGCCCCATATGCGCGGGATATAACGACACCTGCACCGACGGCAAGGCCATTGAAGAAACCGACCATCATGAATATGAGGGAACCAGATGAAGAGACTGCGGCGAGAGCATCCGAGCCAAGGAAGTTGCCGACAATAAGCGTATCGGCAGCATTATAAAGCTGCTGGAACAGGTTCCCAAGGAGCAAGGGGAATGTATAGGCAAGTATATTCCTTACGATAGGGCCTGATGAGAAATCGATGATATCTGTTCCTGCCATACTGGCGATTATAGGCAAAGAATCAAGTGTTGCAATATTCCTGCAGGCAAAAGCCTACCACACTATAGGTTTCTGCCCCGTGCTGGCCAGGAAATCATTGCAGGCCTTGAAGTGCCCATTGCCGAAGAATCCACGGTAGGCGCTCAACGGGCTTGGATGGGCAGATTCCAAGATCAGGTGGTTCCTGCCGGAGATAAGGGCTTTCTTGCTTCTGGCATAACTGCCCCAGAGCATGAAGACCTTTGGCCTCTCATCCTCCCCAAGGGCTTTTATCGCATTATCTGTAAAGATCTCCCAGCCCTTTCCCGAATGCGATGCTGCACGGTGGGCGACGACCGTAAGGGTGCTGTTAAGAAGAAGGACGCCCTGCCTTGCCCACCTCGTGAGGTCGCTTGACCATGGCCCCTGCTCCACGCCTTCATTCATTATCTCAGTGTGGATATTCTGCAGAGATGGCGGCTCCTGCGTCCCTTCGCGCACGGAGAAGGAAAGCCCCATGGCCTGCCCAGGCTCATGGTATGGATCCTGTCCGACTATGACCACCTTCGTATCGGCAAAGCTTGTAAGGGTGAACGCACGGAATATCTCATTCATCGGAGGGAAAACTGTCTTGCTGAAATACTCAGACTTGAGGAACCTGCGGAGCTCCAGGTAATAAGGCTTGTTCTGCTCTATGTCAAAAAGCGGCTGCCAATCATTTCCGACATTTATCATGCAAGCATTATCTCAGCAAGGTAAGCCTTTCTGCAATATGACAGGGCGCTCATATGCCAGCTTTCTGCTGCCCTCAAACAAGACATATCCTGTATGGACGAAGCCAAGCTTGCCAAGAAGATGCTGCATTATCGGATTGGCACTATCTGTATCCATACGTATCGACATAGCACCGCGTTCCGCAGCTACCCAATCAAGAGCCTCTACAATGGCCGAGAACAAGCCCTTCCCCCTCGAGCTGTCAGACAATGCAATGCGGTGGACAGCTATATATGGGCCATCTGACAGCCACTTTCCATCTATGCTGCAGTAAGTCTCATCGAAGTCAACGACAGCAAGGTAGCCGATAATAGAGCCATCAAGGACAGCCTTGTATCCTATTCCCTCGGCTATATCACTCTCGATCAGCGAAGGAGACGGATAGCCGCCTGCCCACTGCATATTGCCATA
>CASFMA010000059.1 GCA_949295675.1 uncultured Spirochaetales bacterium
GACAGCGATGTCCTTATATCCTCAAGAACATAGCCTTCGCACCAGTCTGTGCCTATGACAATGTATCCAAGCTCCTGTGCATCGAAGAAAAGAGGCTCTATGACAAATGTCCCGCTGCTCACCTCATCGGAAAGCTCGGTAGGGACTATATTCATCCTGGGGAAATCCACGGAAGAACTGAACAGCTGCTCCCCGGAAAAGCCTCCAGCGAACTCTGTCACGGAGAAATCCCTGTAAAGCATAAGAAAGCACTTCCCTATGCCAAGCTTCTTGAAAGATGCCTGCATGATCGCTGGAAGAGCCTCGAGGGAACGTGCTGCGAGGAGTTTTGTCTTGAATGAATCGAGAGCCGATGTGAGATCCTTGGTCCGCTGCTTATCCATAGCCCTGGAACGCCTTTCATCTGCGACTATCCTTGTGAACAGCTTGTTGCGCCTGCTGCTGTCTATGCCTGCTGATAGCGATGAAACTATCTCGAACATGGCCTCGGAGTCCCCTCCGGCAGAAACAAATGAATCTGAGGCGCGAAGGAGCAGATCATCATCCCCAGCTCCCTTAAGATACGATACTATATCCCGGAACGCCGGGCGGGCTGCTTCCTTTCCTATCTTGCGCTCAGCCCAGCCAAGGAACTCGCTGTCCGAGGCTCCCTCTGGGCAACCAACTCCGCTGCAGCCGCATGAGTGCCGCACCACGAGATCTGTCGACAGTATGATATCATGCTTCATCGTCGAGAGAAGAGAATAGGCAGACGAGGCAAGCCGCTCAATCGGCATGCGGACAGTAGTGGGCTCCACTGCCATCAGCATATTCTCCTCATTATCGTTGAATCCGGCAACGCGTATCTGGTCAGGGATGATCACGCCATGCTCATCAAAGTATCTCACTGCTGAGAGAAGAAGCATATCAGAAGCCGCGATGAGTGCAGTGAAATCCTTTCCGGGGACAAGCCCTCTCTGCTCTATCAGCTCGATGATTGCAGAGCGTCCGTCGGCCCAGGCATGAGGCGTTGAAACAAGATGCCCGTCATAAGCTATCCCGCTCTCTGAAAGCGCGTCCTTGTAGGCAGCAAGCCTCGACTCCGCGCTTTTATGGCTTGCAGGCCCTCGTATGAATGCTATCCTGCTGTCTCCATGGACCTTTATGAAATGCACGACCTCATCCTTCATCCCGCTGTATGCGTCGAAGTCAACAGATGGGCATCCATCTATCGTCATGCCAAGCGCGACGACAGGGATCTCCTTTCCTTTCTCCAGAGCAAAAGCCTCGGCTCCGGCAGTGTCCACCTCGCCAGAGAGCGTCGATGCCCAGATCACAGCGCCATCAAGTGATGTGCTGTTGGCAAGATCGTATATGCTGTTCCTGAGATACTCATTGCCATGCTTGTACCGCAGCCGTCCCCCTGGAAACACGAAAAGCGAGCTGTCATTCTCCTTTCTTGCCTCGGAGGCCATTGAACGCCACATGGCAAGGCTTGAGCCCTGATAGACATTCGCAAGCAGAAAGCCAATGCGTCTCCCCATACTTTTCCTCCGATGCCCGATTCTATACTACGCAGAGAGCATATTGCCTTCTTTTCCATTTGACAGCTCTTGATAATAGTTTAGACTGAAACCATGTTTCGTTTTCATGATACAGGGGCGAGTCTTCTTCACTAGTGAAGCAGTTAGGTCTATTATATCAGAAGAAACGACAACATTGGAAAAGAATAGATAAGGAGAAAGGGATGAATAGCATCAAGGAAACAGTCAGCAAGGTGCAGAGACCTGTGAAGGTGCTTCAGTTCGGTGAAGGTAACTTCCTGAGGGCTTTCGTGGATTGGATTATCGATCTTCTCAACGAAAAGGGAGATTTCAACGGCAGCGTGATGATGGTCCAGCCTCTGGCAAAGGGCATGGGCGACATGATCAACGAGCAGAACGGCCTTTATACTACAGTATTGCGCGGAGTGAAGGATGGGAAGCCTGTCGAGGAGTTCAGGAAGATCACTTGCGTAGAAGGCTGCATCAATCCATATTCAGAGTACGATAAGTTCATTGCACAGGCTGAGAATCCAGATCTCAGATTCATCATCTCCAATACGACAGAAGCAGGAATCGCATACCATGAGGGAGACAAGCTTGATGACAAGCCACAGGTCTCATATCCTGGAAAAGTCTGTGCGTTCCTGTACAGAAGATACAAGCATTTCAACGGCAGCGCTGACAAAGGCATAATCGCTATCCCATGCGAGCTGATCGACAAGAACGGAGACAATCTCAAGGCCATCATAAAGAGGTATGCAGAGGAATGGGGGCTTGAAGAAGGCTTCATGTCATGGCTCGACAATGCCTGTGATTTCTGCAACAGCCTCGTTGACAGGATCGTCCCGGGATATCCGAGAGCTGAAGCGGACGCTATCTGCGAGCGCCTTGGCTACAAGGACAATCTCCTTGACAGCGCGGAGCTTTTCCTGCTGTGGGTCATAGAGTGCCATGGAAAGACACATGAGGATGAGCTTCCGACAGCCAAGGCCGGAGTGAACGTCATATGGACAGACGACATGTCATTCTACAGGACAAGGAAGGTACGCATACTCAATGGCGCGCATACGATGTCCGTGCTTGCTGCATATCAGGCAGGGCTGAACACAGTCGAAGAGTGCATAAAGAGCCCGCTTGTATTCCCGATGATGAAGAGAGGCCTTTTTGAAGAGATCATACCTTCGATGGATGGCGACAAGAAGCAGCTTGAGGACTATGCGGGAGACGTGCTTGAAAGATTCGCAAACCCTTACATCGTCCATCTCCTCCTCTCTATCTCGCTCAACAGCGTATCGAAGTTCAAGACAAGGGATCTCCCATCTCTGCTTGGGTATGTGAAGAAGGAAGGGAAGCTTCCTGCGGTGCTTACATTCTCGCTCGCTGCCCTTATCTCCTTCTATGAAGGAACAGAGTATGAGGGAACAGCTCTTGTCGGCAGCAGGAACGGAGAGAAATACCTGATAAACGACAGCCCGGAGGTGCTTGAGAAGTTCGCATCGCTCTACAAGGCGCAGTACAGCAGCATCGGCGACAAAGCAGGCAAGATCGCGAAAGCCATCCTTTCCGAGTCCGCTTGGTGGGGTGAGGATCTTACTAAGGTAAAGGATCTTGAGGACATGGTCGCAAAGCATCTTGCGAAGATCTGGACAGACGGCATGTCCAAGGCTATCGAGAGTCTCTGAGGTAATATGGATCGCAAACTGATAAGAATAACGGACCGTGACAATGTCGCTGTGGCAATCTCTGCCGTGATGAAAGGTGAGATCGTCACGGTATCAGGGGAAACGTTCACTGCTTTCTCAGATATCCCGCAGGGCCACAAGATCGCCCTGAAGGATATCAGGAAGGGAGAGAAGATCATAAAGTATGGCTATCCGATCGGAGGGGCAAAGGAAGATATATCAAAAGGACAGCATGTCCATGCGTTCAACATCTCCACGCTGCTTTCCGAGAATGCCGAATATACATATGACAAGGAAGCCGCGGCTGAATTCATGATGGAAGCCGAGGCAGACAAGCTCAAATGGAAGAACCATGTTCCGGCGATAAACGCATATGTCAGGGAAGATGGACGCATCGGAATACGCAACTCGCTATGGATCATACCGACGGTCGGATGCGTAAACCGCATAGCCATGAAGCTCGAGGCATGGGGCAATGAGAACCTTGGCCTTGAGGATGGCGTCCATGCCTGGACTCATCCCTTTGGCTGCTCACAGCTCGGCGGGGACCATGAGAACACGAGGAAGATCCTCGCTGGCCTTGTCCATCATCCGAACGCAGGTGGGGTTCTTGTCCTTGGCCTTGGCTGCGAGAACAATACGATGGATTCATTCAGGGAGCTTCTTGGGCCTGTTGACGAGAAAAGGGTCAAGTTCCTTGTCTCACAGGAATCTGAGGATGAGGTTGCTGATGCACAGAGGCTGATGAAGGAGATTGCTGATGTGATCAGGAAAGACAAGAGAGAGCCTCAGCCTATGTCAAAGCTTGTTGTCGGGTTCAAGTGCGGTGGCTCGGACGGACTTTCCGGGATAACGGCAAATCCGCTTGTCGGACGTTTCTGCAATGATCTTACGGCAATGGGAGGCACAGGTATCCTCACCGAGGTTCCTGAGATGTTCGGTGCAGAGCAGATGCTCATGAACAGGGCCGTGAATGAAGAGATTTATGAGAAGACAGTGGAGATGGTACAGGATTTCAAGGACTACTTCACATCTCACGGGCAGGTGGTCTACGAAAACCCATCACCAGGGAACAAGGCTGGAGGGATCTCAACGCTTGAGGACAAGAGCCTTGGATGCGTGCAGAAGGGAGGAAGAGCCCCTGTCACAGCTGTTCTCAAATATGGTGAGAGAGTGCATGAGCCAGGCCTTACCCTCCTCTCAGGCCCAGGCAATGACATAGTATCGACAACAGATCTATCCGCAGCAGGCGCCCATATGATCCTCTTCACTACAGGCAGAGGGACTCCTCTCGGAGCTCCTGTCCCGACTGTAAAGATCGCAACAAACCATGCTCTTGCAGAACATAAGGCGGACTGGATCGATTTCGATGCCTCCCCTATGCTTACTGAAGACCAGGAGAAAGTCACGAATGAACTCATCAAGCTCATCATAGCCATCGCTAATGGTGAGAAGCATACGAAGAATGAAATCAATGGATACTCAGAGATTTCGATATTCAAGGATGGTGTAGTACTATGAAAGAATTTATGGACAAGGATTTCCTTCTTGAGACTGGAACAGCAAGAACTCTTTTCCATGAGCATGCTGCTGATATGCCGATATTCGACTATCACTGCCATCTCATCCCGGAGCAGATCGCCACAGATAAAAGATTCTCGACAATCACGGACGCATGGCTCGGCGGAGACCACTACAAGTGGCGCCAGATGCGTACCTGCGGCTTCGATGAGAAGCTTATCACAGGCGATGCAGACCCATATGACAAGTTCCTTGCATGGGCTGAGACAATGGAGAATCTCATCGGCAATCCTCTCTATCACTGGACACACCTTGAGCTTCAGAGATATTTCGGGATCTACGATGTCCTGTGCAGGAAGAACGCAAAGAAGATCTACGACGAGGCCAATGAGCAGTTCAAGAGCAATCCTGAGCTTTCCGTTTTCGGCATAATGAAGAAATTCAAGGTCTATGCAGTCGGAACGACAGATGATCCTGCCGATGACCTGAAGTATCACAAGATCATCCGCGATGAAGGCAAGTGCCCGGCGAAGGTGATCCCTTCATACAGGCCTGACAAGACCCTTAATATCGAGAAGCCGGATTTCGCTGAGTATATCGCAAAGCTTGGCAAGGCTGCTGGGATTGAGATCAAGAGCGCAGATGATGTCGTTGCAGCCCTTGAGAACAGGCTGGCATTCTTTGTTGAGCTTGGATGCAGGGCTTCTGACCATGCCCTCATGACATGCCCCCATACATTCTGGACAGACAAGGCCGTAAATGGCGTGTTCGAGAAAAGGATGGGAGGAGAGGCTGTAACTGCAGAAGAAGCTGATGCCTGGAGGACATTCATCCTCAGAGCGCTTGCCCGTGCATATAAGAGGAACAATGTGGCAATGCAGCTCCATTTCGCGGCAATACGCGACAACAACCTCACAATGTACAGCAAGCTTGGCCCTGACACAGGATATGATGCCTCATATGACGAGAGCCTCGCATATGGCGTTGCGGAGTTCTTCAAGGCGCTGAGCGCTGAGGAATCTGTGCCTAAGACTATCTTCTACTCACTGAATCCTAAGGATTACTACTCGCTTGGCACATTGATGGGATGCTATCAGGGAGATGGAATCAAGGGCAAGATCCAGCTTGGATCCGCATGGTGGTTCTGCGACCACAGGGACGGTATGGAAGAGCAGATCAAGGTGCTTGCAAACCTCGGATCACTCCCGGCATTCATCGGCATGCTCACAGACAGCCGCTCATTCCTCTCCTATTCAAGGCACGAGTATTTCAGAAGGATACTCTGCAATGTCATCGGAGGCTGGGTAGAGAACGGTGAGTTCCCTGCAGATATGGACCAGCTTGGCGAGATCGTGAGGAATATCTCCTTCAACAACGCACAGAAGTATTTCGAAGGCTGATGCCATAAACAACCTGATGGATGGGTGTTCCTTTTCAGGGACACCCATATCATTATGCAAGGAAAGGACAGAATTTTATGAAGGAAAAGGAAGAAGAGAAGCAAGTAAGCGCAGTGCAGCGCACAGTATCGATACTTGAAGCTCTCTCAAAAGCAGAATCAATGAACCTCGAAATGCTTTCGAAAGCGACGGAGCTGCCGAAGGCAACCCTTCTTCGCTTCCTCTCATCGCTTGTATCCCTTGGATATGTATTCAGGGATGACAACGATCTTTATCACCTGACGCTCAAGATGTTCTCGATCGGATCGCGCTCACTTTCGCATATCGACCTCATCACGACAGCAAAGCCATTCGCAAAGAAGCTTGCCAACGAGCTCGGAGAGACTGTGCATATGGGCATACTTCAGGATGATATGGCAGTCTATGTCCTCAAAGAGGAATCCATATATACGCTGAGGATGTATTCAAGAGTCGGCAAGGCCATTCCGCTTTACTGCACGGGAATAGGCAAGATATTCCTTTCAGAGATGGCAGAAGAGGATCTTTCAGAATATCTCTCAACGCACATCCTCAAGCCATTTACGCCGAAGTCAATCAGGACAGAAGAGGATCTGAGGCGGGAACTCCATGCCATAGTCGAGAGAGGATGGGCAATGGACGATGAAGAGCATGAGATGAACATAAAGTGCATTGCCGCTCCGGTAAGGGACTATACAGGCAAGGCTGTAGCTGCGATATCCGCATCATGGCCGATCTTCCGCTTCGATGAGGATAACAAGGCGGAGATAGCCGCAAAGATAACAAACGTCACGAAAGAGCTTTCTTCCATA
>CASFMA010000060.1 GCA_949295675.1 uncultured Spirochaetales bacterium
CGCTGACACAGTCGCAGCCGGACTGCTGCATGACACTCTTGAAGATACCGACACGACAGAGGAAGAGATCTCCACGCTCTTCGGCAAGGAAGTCGGGGAGATGGTCCAGGCTGTGACGAAGATAAGCAGGATCACGGACGAGAAGTCAATCCAGGAGGCGGAGACGATAAAGAAGATGTTCTTCGCAATGTCAAAGGATCTCCGCGTAATCCTGATAAAGCTTGCTGATAAGCTCCATAACATGAGGACAATAGCAGGGCTATCACCGGAACGGCGGAGGGCATTCGCGCAGGACTGCCTTGACATATTCGCCCCGATTGCCGACAGCCTCGGAATGTCAACGATAAAAAGCGAGCTTGAGGATCTGTCGCTCAAGGCGCTGAAGCCTGAATCATATGATTATATCAACGGATACCTCCTGGAGAAGAAAGGCGAGTACACCGCATATATAAAGCAGGTATCGCGCGCAATAGCTGAAGCATGCAGGAAAGCGGGTATCACAGACATCGCGATAACAGGCAGGGTCAAGCATGCCTACTCCATCTACCAGAAGATCAAGAAAAGGAAGAAGGAGATAGACGAGATCTATGATATCCTCGGAGTGCGCGTCATATGCCAGACGACAGTTGAATGCTATACGATCCTCGGGATAATACACTCGACATGGATTCCTATCGAAGGCAGGTTCAAGGACTATATAGCGATGCCGAAGGCAAACAACTACCAGTCGCTGCACACGACTGTGCTTGGGCCTCAGAACAAGCATCTCGAGATACAGATACGCACGCAGGAGATGCACAAGACCGCAGAGGAAGGAGTTGCGGCGCACTGGGCATACAAAGCGGCATCAGGCTCGGAATCAGGCACATGGAAAACCGTTGATTCCATCAACTACCAGAAGATAATAAAAAAGATAAAGACATGGTCCAAGGAAATCGAGCAGAGCGAAGACTTCATGGATGAGATAAAGAACGAGCTTCTCAAGGATTCCATAGTTGTCTTCACGCCGCAGGGCCATGTGATAGAGCTTCCAGTCGGATCGACAGCCCTTGACTTCGCATACAAAGTCCACTCCGAGATCGGAAACCACTGCTCAGGCGCCAGGGCCGATGGCTCGATAATCCCTCTCAACAAGCCTCTCGCGAACACGCAGATAGTCGAGATCCTGACAAGCCCGTCAGCCCATCCGAACCAGCAATGGCTGGAATATGCCCAGACCAACGCAGCGAGGAAGAAGATAAGGGCATGGCTCAACAAGAATGCAACGACGAACATAGCGCTTGCTCCGTCCGAGGACAAGAAGAAGAGCGCGCCACAGCCAGCATCACAGCCATCAAAGCCGTTGTTCCCGGTGATGCAGGGCCTCAAGTTCATATCGAGGGACAAGAAAGAGACTGTCGTGATCGGAGACAACAGCAACATCCTCTTCGACTTCGCCAAATGCTGCAACCCTGTCCATGGTGATGAGATCGTCGCCTATATAACAAGGGGCCGCGGCTATGTAATACACAAGAAGGACTGCCCGAACCTGAAGAACATGCCAGAGGCAGAGGCAAGGATCGTGCCTGTCGAATGGGACAGCCAGGAGCTGGTACGCCGCTTCTCGGTAGTCGCAAAGGAGAACACTGAGCTGTTCAGCGAGATAGACAATGCTGTGCGCAAGCATGGCGCGCATCTTATCCAGGGCGCGCTCGATGCAGGCCCTGAAGGCCTTGTGGGCACATTCACGATAAGCGCAGACAATGAGAACGCCATGAAGCTCACGACACAGGCTATCAGGCAGATCCCTTCAATAAAGAAGATCCAGGGAGTGTGATCACTCCCCTAGGGCCCTCAGGACCGCAGGCAGCAGCTGCTTCTTCCTTGACAGCACCTCCGGAAGGTCATACACGCCCTTCTCTATCCTGTCATAAGGAAGCGAAGATTCCTTTGGGTATGATGTCTCAAGCAGCACTGAATTGCCTCTTATGACATCAGAGACCATGAGCATTGCCCAGTCAAGGCCCCTTGCATCCCTGACCTCCTCAAGAGCTTTTATGTATGCAGCGCTTGCGTCCTTTATATCACTGAGCGTCATGACCTCCACCTGCCCTATCGCGAACTTGACACCTGACTCTGAATATGACTTCATGTCGCTCTCGATCACGGCTACAGGATCCTGCTCCATAAGAGATGCCTCACCGGAGAAAAGATCCTCACAGAACGCCTTGAAATCATCAACCTCACCGATAGCGCATAGCCGTCTTGCCACATGCTCGTCATATCTGGTCGTTGTCGGGCTCTTGAGCATGACAGTATCTGAGACAAGGCCGGCAAGCATCACGCGGGCTGTTGTCCTGTCTATATCGGCACCCCACTTCCTGAACTGCTCATACACTATGCTGCATGTAGAACCAAGCGGATTCGAGACGATATAGATAGGTGTTGTCATCCGCGGCGGAGCAAGACGATGATGGTCTATGATCTCAAGGATATCAGCATCCTCGATACCTGAGACGCTCTGCTCGGCCTCATTGTGGTCAACCAGGATAAGCTTCTGCCTTGGCTTGTCAAGGAAGCACCGCCTCGTGACGAATCCTATCCACCTGTCGCCCTCGAACACGGAAAAACCTCTGTATTCGCTCTCCTGCAGCTTCCTCTTAGCCTCGTCAAAGAGCATATCAGAATCTATGCGCTTATCCTCCCCCTCATCCCTGACCACATCCTGTATCGGCGTCGAAAGGCGAAGCCTCCTTATTGTCTCTGCCGTATCGACATATGAGATGTACACAAACCCCTGATAGCCAGAGAAATCAATATCTATGCAGCTTTCATCATCAATACCTGTAAGCACGATTCCGGGAAGCCCCTTATCGATAGCTGCCTGTATATGGTTCTTCCTGTATCCGATGACAAGCACTGGCTTCTCCGGAAGCTTGTCAAGGCGTTCGATATAGTTCCCGTATTCCATGGCTCCGACCATGCAGGGCGCATGGAACATGGGGATGGAGCCGTGCTTGATGTACTTGCCTTCAATCACACGCTCGATGTTGGCCTCTGAAAGAAGATATGAAAGGCGGCCGCCCTTCCTGTTCTCCCTCAGGAAGAATGCGTTGATATCATCGGCGGAGAGGAGCCCTTTATATCCATCATCATCCAGGACAGGTACTACAGAAGGATGGTGGCGCATGAAGATATCCATAAGCGCATACAGAGGATCTGATGACCTGACAGAGTAAAGCGGCTGCTTCACAACCTCCCCCACACGCGGCCTGACATCATGCAGGAATCGCGGCATCATGAGCCCGAGATCCCTGAATACCTTCTTTGCCCTCCGCCCAGCAGGCCCGAGCATCACAGGTATGTACTGATTCTCTGGATCTATCTGGTTCTTCAGCACTGAATATGAGTATGCGGATGCAATCGAATCCATGTCTGGATTCCTATGCCCTGTTATATATACTTTCATGGATTAATGGTAAACTCTAAATCATCAGGAGAAAAGCATGAAAGTCGTAATGGCAAATGATCATGGCGCAGTTGAGCTTGCTGCAAGGCTCAAAGGACATCTTGAAAGCAGAGGATTCGAGGTAAAGTATCTAGGGACGGAAAGCACCGAGAGCGTCGATTATCCTGATAAAGCTGAAGAGTGCGTGAACGAGTACAGGAAAGGCGGATATGATTTCGGCGTGCTTCTATGCGGCACAGGCATCGGGATATCAATGTCGGCAAACAAGATGAAAGGCATAAGGTGCGCACTGCCGCAGACAAAGTACTCTGCTGAGATGACAAAGCGGCACAACAACTCTAATTTCATAGCATTTGGAGGCCGCGTCGAGTACAGCGAGGATCCGTCAGAGATACTGGATGCCTTCATCGATGCAAAGTTCGAAGGCGGCAGGCATGAGCGCCGCATAGCCAAGATGATGGCGCTTGAGGGAAAGTAGAATTCCAGGATCCTATGTCATTCACGCTCGAGAAGCTCAGCTATGCGCGGCCTTACAGCAGGAGCCACAGCAGCTGTTATCGCGATCTTCAGCGTATCCCCTACGATGAATGGCAGAAGGCCTGAGGCTATTGCTGCCGACAGGGGGATATCAAGAGCGGCAGCAAGCCATGGGATACCGACAAGATACAGCACAGCTGTAGTCACGGCAGCGGAAATGATTGATGCCATACGTATCTTCGATGGGACAATCCTCATCGAAAGCGAGCCAGCAAGCACAGCAGGAACCATTCCGACAAGGAAGCCTCCGGTCGGCCCGAGCAGTGCGGCAATTCCGCCACCTGTGGTGAAGATAGGCAATCCTATCGCTCCCAGCACAAGATAAGCGACTACGCTTAGCAAGGCCATAGGAACAGGAAGGCACGTAGATGCAGAGAGCACGAACAGTGTCTGAAGCGTGACAGGCACAGGAACCAATGGAATCTTTATGAATGCCCCAGCCGCGATAAGAGCGGCAAAGAGAGCTACAACCACAATCTTCGCAATCTGTTTTCTTTCCATCTATAAAATCTCCTTCAATATCATCAGAAAGACAGCTGCTGCACTTGCTGCGATCAGCACCCAGTCAGATGTGTTATAAGGCAATGAGCTCCGACGACTGGACGCATCATACCCCCTGCTGTATAGCGCATCTATGTAAATCTCAGCTTTATCAAGAAGGTCTGAGAGGATGCTGGCAGCAAGCTGGCAAAGCGATGTGAACGGATGAGCAAGGAACAAAGCGCCCCTTGCTTTCCTTGCCTCGAATATCCCAGTGGCACTGTCGATGATAAGAGGAATCATCGAAAGCGTTATCTCCAATACCGTCGAGAGGACATAGGCATAACGCCCCATAATATGGGACAAGGCAGAGCCTAGCGAGCGAGAAAGGTCGTCTGGCATAGTCGAGTCCGTAAGAAGCATCGATGCCAGCACCATCGAGAGAAAAGAAAGGGAAGATGCTGCAGCTTCTACGGGATCATGGTCAGAGGCGAATGAAGTGAATGCCATTATCAGCGCAAGGACTATGAAGAACATGCTCTCCTTCACATACGTCCTGAATGGCAGCCTCACAGCCACTGCAGCAGCAACGATACCTATTGAAAGCAGGAATACAAGATAAGGTTCTGCCGATGATACAACAATAGAAAAGGAAAGCAGCGCACAAAGCTTTGCATTGGGGTTAAGGCGGACAAGGAAATTGTCTGCATCCCTGTAATGAAAGATCAGCGACTCAGCCATGTAAGATCTCCAAAGGATGCCCCAGCCGGCAGATAGATATCATGTTCAGGAAGCGTGCGGAAGATATCACGGGAATGACCAGCTTCCACCAGCCTGCCCCCTTCCATTATGAACAGCATATCTGTATGGGCAAGGAACTTCTCAGCCTCGTGCGATACGACTATGATCGAGTACCCCCTCTCATGCAGGGTGCATAGCGCGCGTATGACAGTCAACGTGGAAGGATAATCGAGATTGGCAAAAGGCTCATCAAGAAGGATGACATCAGGTTCCATCGCAAGTATGCCAGCGATTGCACACTTACGAAGCTCACCGCCCGACAGAGTCTGAGGCCTCTGCCTTGCCTTGGCTTCAAGCCCCATCAGGCGCATAGCATCATCAACACGCCTCCTGACCTCATCATGGCCAAGCCCCATATTCTCAGGCCCGAACGCTATATCCTTCTCAACACTCTGGCTGACTATCTGCATCTCGGCATTCTGGAAGACCAGTGCGATACGTTTCATCCTTGTCTTCTCATCAGCAGCCTTTCCATCGATGAGGATCCTTCCGCTGCCAGGCTTCCTCAATCCCTTTATGCAGCGCAGAAGCTGGCTCTTTCCTGCTCCGTTCCGTCCGCACAATGCAGCAAATGAGCCTCTTTCCAGTTCCAATGATATGCTGTCAAGTATCTGATTGCCATTGACAATCAATGAAAGATCCTCAGTCTGCAGTGCCTTTTCCATATTGCGGAGATTAACACTAATAAAACATCTTGTAAACTATGTAATATATATCAAGTTTACTATATTTACTTAAGGAATCTCATCAGAATATTGATGGATAATCAGACAATCCATAAACAAGAAAACCAAGAGCCGTTTCCGCACAGGCTAAGAAACGGCTCGCATCAAAAATTGAAATCGGAAGACCTGGAAACCACTCTCATGATCCCAAATCATTTTCCCTTCTCTATCGGACAGCTCCATCGCTGCCCCTGTACGCCCAGGACGTGTCCCCTGAAGCATACTTGCGCCTGTAGTCCCTCA
>CASFMA010000061.1 GCA_949295675.1 uncultured Spirochaetales bacterium
ATAGAGAGCCTGCTGCGGTCGATGTCGACGAGGTTCCTGCCCTCGATATTCATCAGAAGATATCTCGTCGCGTTCCAGATCTTGTTCGCAAAGCGCGAGCCGAGGCGGAATGACTCCATATCGATCATGACATCCTGGCCCTGAGCCGCGAGATAGCAAAGCGTGAACTTCATAGCGTCAGCTCCGAAGCGGTCTATGACCTCAAGCGGATCGATGCCGTTTCCAAGCGACTTTGACATCTTGCGACCCTTTATATCACGCACAAGGCCTGTTATGACGATATCATGGAACGGTGCCTTGCCCAGGAACTCCTCTGAAGCCATGATCATGCGGCTTATCCAGAAGAAGATGATGTCATAGGCAGATACGAGGGCATTGGTCGGGAAGAAGCGCTGAAGATCAGGTGTCTTGTCTGGCCAGCCGAGCGTGGAGAACGGCCAGAGCCATGATGAGAACCATGTATCAAGCACGTCGCTGTCCTGCTCAAGATGGTGAGAATGGCACTTCGGGCATTCTGCAGGATCTGTCCTTGATACAATCATCTCGCCGCAGTCCTGGCAGTACCATACAGGGATCCTGTGCCCCCACCACAGCTGCCTTGAGATACACCAGTCACGTATATTCTCCATCCAGTGGGCATATGTGTTCTCCCATCTTCTCGGATAGAACTCGATATCCCCGTTCCTCCAGGCTGCCAAGGCCTTGTCCGCAAGGCTCTTCATCGACACGAACCACTGCTCTGAAAGATAAGGCTCCACCGTGGTATGGCACCTGTAGCAATGGCCGACGTCATGGGCATGGTCCGTCACCTTGACAAGATAGCCTCCCTTCTCAAGATCCTCGACGACAAGCTTCCTTGCCTCCTCTGCCATCATCCCCCTGTACTTCTCAGGCACATTCTCGTTGAGCGTGCCATCAGGATTGAGGAGATTGATGGCCTCAAGGCCATGGCGCTTTCCGCATTCGAAGTCATTCGGATCATGGGCCGGCGTGATCTTCACCATTCCCGTACCGAAAGCCATATCGACAAAGCGGTCTGTGATTATAGGTATGCGCCTGTCTGTCAGAGGCAGAAGAAGCTCCTTGCCCACAACATCCTTATATCTCTCATCGTCTGGATTGACAGCTACAGCGGTATCTCCGAACATCGTCTCAGGACGTGTCGTCGCGACTGTTATGTACCCTGATCCATCGGCATATGGATACCTTACGTCGTAAAGCTTGCCGGGCACATTCTCGTACTCCACCTCATCATCAGCAAGGGCGGTGCCGCATTTCGGGCAGTAGTTCACAAGATACTTTCCCTTGTATATGAGGCCACGCTCATAAAGAGTCACGAAAGCTTCCCTGACAGCTCTGGAAAGACCTTCGTCCATCGTGAACCTCTCATGCTCCCAGTCGCATGAGCAGCCCATCTTCTCAAGCTGTCCCTTTATGATATCGTGGTGCTTCTCCTTGACGCTCCAGGTGCGTTCGAGGAACTTCTCACGGCCAAGGTCCTGTCTCCGAAGGCCTTCCTTCTGCAGCTGGCGCTCAACGACATTCTGAGTCGCGATGCCTGCGTGGTCTGTTCCAGGGACCCAGAGAGTCGGACGGCCGAGCATCCTGTGGTAGCGCACTATTATGTCCTGCAGGCTGTTGTTCAGCGCATGCCCCATGTGAAGTATGCCTGTCACGTTCGGCGGCGGCATGACAACGGAAAAATGCTCTTTATCAGATGATGAGGGACCGAACTCTCCCTTATCCTTCCATTCCTTGTATATACGATCCTCGAAATCCTTAGGATCATATGTCCTGGACAACTCGACTGCCTTCATAGACAAAATACCTCCGAATCCATTGCGGATTCTATCAAAAAGCGATAGGCAGTGAAAGCACCTGCCCCTTCTCATCGGCACTCAGCATGAAACTTTTCGCATGCTGCCCCTTTTCTGCACAAAACCAGCGGATAATACTGTATACTTTCCTGAAAGAGGAGAAACACAGATGAAGAAGATTTTGTTCGCGGCCTCTGAGTGCGTTCCATTTGTAAAGACAGGGGGACTGGCGGATGTGGTCGGGAGCCTTCCGCAGGCATTTGACAAAGAGGAGTATGACATCAGGGTGATAATCCCATGCTATCATGCGATAAAGCCAGAATGGAGGGAGAAGATGGAGACCATCTACTACTTCCAGATGGACAACAGGATATATGTAGGCGTAAAGCGGCTGGAGCACGATGGGATAACATACTATTTCATAGACAATGAACAGTATTTCTCAGGCATAGTGCCGTACTATGACATGTTCCAGGACCTTGAGAGATTCGCATACTTCTCAAAGGCGGTGCTGTCGGCGTTGCCTCTCATCGGCTTCCGTCCTGACATCATACATTGCCATGACTGGCAGACAGCCCTCATCCCTGTCTATCTGAACACATTCTTCCAGGGCGATCCCTTCTTCAAAGGCATACGTACGGTCTTCACGATACATAACATAAGATTCAAGGGAGAGTGGGACGTAGGGCACATAAAGTGGGTGTCAGGGCTGCCATATGAATGCTTCGAGCCAGGACTTCTCGTCAGCCCATACCAGGACAGGTCGATCCCAAGGGATGACTGGAACTGCACGATGATGAGGGGCGCCCTCGTCTACTCTGACTACATCACGACAGTCAGCAACAGCTATGCGGCAGAGATACAGACTCCATCATTCGGAGAGGGGCTTGATGACATACTCAAATGGCGTCATGAGAGGCTCTGGGGGATAATCAACGGCATTGACTACAAGATCTGGGATCCAAAGACAGACAAGAAGATCCAGAACAACTATGGCCTGACAGACTACACATCAAAGAGGAAGAAGAACAAGGCAGCGCTGCAGAAGGATCTCGGGCTTCCTGTGAATGACAAGGTCTTCACGCTTGCCGTAGTCTCAAGGCTCACGAACCAGAAGGGCCTTGACCTGATCGATCAGGTGATGGACAGGATGTGCGGCATGGATATCAACCTCGTAGTCCTCGGCACAGGTGATGAGTACTATGAGAACATGTTCAGGTACTATCAGGGGAAATACCCAGGCAAGATCGCAGCCTGCATAACCTACTCCGATGATCTTGCCCACAAGATATACTCATCGTGCGACGCGATCCTTGTACCATCAGCATTCGAGCCATGCGGCCTGACCCAGCTCATAGCGCTCCGTTACGGCATGGTCCCCATCGTCCATGAGATTGGCGGTCTGAAGGATACTGTCAAGCCTTTCAATGAATATGAGGACAAAGGCACGGGATTCTCCTTCTACAACTACAGCGCCGACGAGCTTCTGGACAGGATAAAGCATGCCTACTACATCTTCAATGAGAAGAAGGATCTCTGGAAGCATCTGCAGAAGAGAGGGATGTCCGAGGACTGGTCTTGGAAGAAATCAATGGAGATCTACAAGGACCTCTATTCAAGGATGTAGCCATGCACTTCGCGTTCATTATGCTTGGACCATTCGGAAAGAATGACAGGGCAACCATAAAGGATGAGAATGCCATCATAGGCGTCTCATCCATTGATGAGGCTGCTGAAGAGGCAAAGGCGCTGAAGAAGCAAGGGGTGAAGGCAATAGAGCTCTGCGGAGCATTCGGCGAGGATGGCGCGAGGAAGATAATAGAGGCGACAGGCCACGAAGTCGCTGTAGGATTCGTCACGCACTTCCCTGAAGATGATGAGCTTTTCAGGAAGGCGTGGGGATGAGGATAGCACTGCTTCAGCTCGCACCCGCAGGCTCCTTGGAAGGAAACCTCAGGAAAGGTATCGAATCCTGCAGGAAGGCCAAGGAGCTCTCTGCGGACATAGCATTGTTCCCTGAGATGTGGAGCATCGGCTATGACATATACGGAAGAGCCGCAGATGAATGGATGAAGGATGCAGTCTCCTCTGAAAGCACCTTCACAGACGCATACAGGAAGCTTGCAAAGGAGCTTTGCATGGCAATCGGCGTGACGCTTCTCGAAAAGACAGGGGAAGGAGTACGCAACACGATCATGCTCTATGACAGGCATGGAGAAGAGAAGCTCAGGTACGCAAAAGTCCATACATGTGACTTCGGGGAGGAGCGATACCTGCTTCCCGGGGATGATTTCTGCGTCACGTCTCTCGACACGGCGGAAGGTCCTGTCAGGATCGGTGCGATGATATGCTATGACAGGGAGTTTCCCGAAAGCGCAAGGATACTGATGCTCAAGGGAGCAGAGCTTATGCTCGTCCCAAACGCCTGCCCAATGGAAATCAACAGGCTGTCGCAGCTCAGGGCAAGGGCGTTCGAGAACATGGCGGCAATAGCGACCTGCAACTATCCATCATCAGTTCCTGACTGCAATGGGCACTCCACTGTATTCGACGGCGTTGCATACCTTCCTGGCATTCCAGGCTCCAGGGATACCTGCATACTGGAAGCCGGAGAAGATGAAGATATCTACATTGCGGACCTGGATCTCAGCATGCTCCGCGAATACAGAAGGACTGAGGTCCATGGAAATGCGTACAGACATCCGGAGAAATACAATATCCTTATAGACACGAAGATAGAGGAACCATTCATAAGAGATGATAGAAGGCAATAGCTATCAATAATACTATTCCTGTTTCAGATTCATTATATTATCTCTTATGAAATCATATGAGAACCTTACGGCACGGCATGTGAGGTTCTCGCATAGATGCGGAGGGTTGTCCGGGCTGAACCCCTCTGGCCTCAGCACAGCACATGCAAGCGAGCCGAAGCGGTGCTCAAAGATATCAGCGAAGCGGCGGCAAAGAGAGACAGCAATACCGCTGTCAAGCGATGTCTCTGCCGTAGCTATGCCAATGAACATCAACGCCCCTTCCACAAGCCCGCACTGAGCCCTGTATCCGCCGGCCCCATGAAGGCCGATGGCAGCATCCAAGGTCTGCTTCTCCACAGGAACAGCAAAAAGATCCGACAGGATACGCAGCACAGTCCGCGCGCAGTTCTCATCAGCATCCCAATAAAGCCCATGGACTTTCTCGCGTATATACCCATCAACATCTGTCATAGGCTCTTCTCCAGAAGC
>CASFMA010000062.1 GCA_949295675.1 uncultured Spirochaetales bacterium
CTCTTCCTGTGCTGCAGCCCGTGAGAAAGGAGCTTGGCAGGCGCTTGATCCAGCATCGCGGCTGGGATGTCACGATGTATGATCCGGGGATGCTTGGAATGGGGTCGTTGGGGCATTTTACAGAGAAGTATGATAAGTTCGCATACTCATCAGCATCTCCTTTTTCTGTATCGCATTCAAATGAGTCGATAAGCGAAGCCGCTCCAGATTCAATGCTGTCATTTGTCATCAGCGGCAATGTATATGTCAGGAAAGGCAGCGCTGATTTCTCTATCAGCGGAAGCTCGATGATATCGCATTGGTCGCCATTCCCGGGGATAGAGGTCGAGACTATTATATCGGTGGAGCCGGAAGGGCATCTGCGCAGGCATCATGTAAAAAGCGATATTGAGTGCATCGCATATGATTCAGGATTCTCGATGGAGAGAGGTGATATATCTGTCGCTGGCAATGCTGCGGAGGCTTCTTCTGCTGCGTTCCACTCCTCTGTGGAATGCCTTGAGGGAGATGGCGAGGCTGTCATGATAGATGCTGACCCGAACACCAGCCTGCTGTGGCGCAACAGCGTTATCCCTGCGATTGCTTATCGCATAGGAAAGGGAGAGACTGAGATATCGACGAGGGTAAGGCTATGGAAGGAATAAATGTGCTGGCAGAACGGCTTCTGAGGAAATGGTGCGAAGGACTGTACAGCCATCAGATACGGGAAACTGGCGATAAGCGTGCCGATGGTGCATTCATATGCCCGGCATGCGGAAAGATCCACGGCAGGTCTGCTGATGCGATATATCCATTCATGACGATGTATTCAATGACATCTGATGATAAGTGGCTCAAGGCTTCAGAGGCGTTGTTCTCATGGTCAGAGGAAGTTGTCTCATCTGCTGATGGTTCATATATCAATGATATAGATTCGGACTGGAGGGGGATAACTGTATTCGCCCTCATATCATTCATGGATGCTCTGACGCATCATGGGGGTATAATGCCCGATGGCTTCAGGCGGCAGCTGGAGGCTAGGTCGTTCAAGGCAGCTTCATATCTCGCTGAGCATGATGAATATAAGAGCAATAATGTCAATTATCCGATCTCGATAGCCCTCGCTTTATATATGGCCGGAATCTACTTCGGCAATGATGGCTTCATCATCAAGTCCAGGGAATATAAAGAGATAATACCAACTGTCATAACTGATAATGCTCTGCTGCTCGGTGAAGGCGTGCCACGTGAGAAGGTATCTGGGCGTGGATGCCGCTCTGTTGATATCGGATACAATGCCGAAGAGAGCATACCGTCCATGATAAGGCTTGCATCAATCTCTGATGACAAAGCCCTCATGGATCTTGCGGCAAGGCTGGCAGAGGCACATATGTCATTCATGCTCCCTGATGGTGGCTGGGATAACAGCTTCGGCACCCGCGCATTCAAGTGGACTTACTGGGGCAGCCGCACGTCAGATGGAGCTGCTGCGGCATTGCTAATGCTTTCAGATAGCGGCCATGGCTTTGCATCTGCAGCGTACCGAAACCTCGCGCTGATGGAAAGATGCACTTATGACGGGCTTCTATATGGGGGACCTGATCTCCTGGCAGCTGGCCAGAGCCCCTGCATCCATCATACATTCACGCACGCAAAGATCCCAGCCCTGATCATTGATGAGAAGCTTGCCGGAACGGCATGTGATAGTGTGGCTGCAGGCAAGGGCGTGAAGTTCTTCCCTGAGATCGATACATACAGAATCTGGACAGAAGGATTTTCCTCAACTGTCACTGGATATGACTGGTCATATATGAAAGGAGGTCATGTCAGCGGTGGAACCATGTCACTGCTATATTGTAATGATATAGGCCCTATACTTATATCCAGCATGCCGGAGTATTCGATAAAGGAGGCAAACAACCAGCAGGTGCCTTCCCAGGACGTCATTCATGAATGCCTTGCGATGCGCATTGAGGCTTGTGTTGACGGCACTCTCTTCTCAAGTATCTACGATACGCAGGCTTCAATGAAGAGGGATGATTCCAGGGTCATGTGCGAAGGATATCTTTCGGATATAGACTGCACCCGCTCATCAATACCTTATAGCATCGATTATCTGTTCTCAGATGATGAGATAGCCATCAAGGCTTCCTTGAAGGACGGGAGTCTTGTGATGCCTGTCGCATCAAGGGCAGATGAAGCTGTTGAGTGTTCTGGCAGCAGGATATCGTTTGCAAGGGGCTTTGATATAAAGGTGGAGACTGGGTCATATACGCTTCCATATGGTACTGAGAGGATATTCAATCTCGTCCCAGGGTTCCAGGCCCTCAAGATCGTGCTCCTCCCAGATGCTTCAGGTACCATAGGATTGGTCATAAGAAGGAGAACGAAGCAAGATCCATCGTGATGATGGATCCTGCGTGTCCTTGCTGCTTTCTATCTCCTCATTCTTCCATATCAAGCGCTATTGCTATCTTCTGCAGAAGATTGAGGACCTTGCGCCTGAGAGCCGCATTCTTCTTCGGGATGCTGTCTATGAGGGACGAAAGCGCGAATGCTGTTTCCCTGGCAGCTCCTCCTATGGAGTCTATCGGGATTATGGAATATCGTCCTTTCTTCTCCGTCAGCGCAAGGAACCCGAATTCCTTCTTGCCCATTGAGATTGGCATGAAGACAGCATCAAGGAGTGAGTTTATCTCACTGAACTGCTTGTCATATACAGTGTACTTGCCAGCTATCCTGCTCTTTGCCGGGAATCCGACAAGAGGTATGAGGGAGAGTTCCTTGTCGATCCTGGAGGCTTTCACCTTGCGCCTTGACAGTGATGTTCCTATCTTTATGTAGAACTTGAAGCTGTCGGAGCGTGTAGGAAGCGATCGCATCTCCTTGAGCGGGATTATGTATGTCTTCTTGTTCCCGATGAGCGTGGCGTAGCGTTCCATGTCCACATCGTCTGCATAGTGCATACGCTCTGCTTTTGATTTCCTTCCTGATGCTCCCCTCAGGGCTGGAAGGAGACCTGGATCGACTGCGTTTATCCATTCCTTCCTCAGCGGTGATACAGTGCGTGCATACATCTTCGTCGTCTGTACTATCTCTCCCGCCAGGATATAGTCCGGATTCTCCCTGAACCATGCAGAGCCTGGATGTATCTGTATCTTGTTTGCCGTAAGGGAGCGATATGAGAACTTGTCGATCTTCATGCAGATATACTGCCTGAGACCTGCTGTGAGGCATAGGAAATACTCTGCTATGTTATGGTTCTCCGATATAGGGATGCCCATATCCGATACGATTTCGGCAAGCTGGTCCTTTATGTGGACGATCTCTTCCATCGACTCGAAATCAAGGTAGTGGCTCCTTGCGTAGCTTTCCCGTTCCTTTTTCCCTTGTATGTCATGATACGTCCTGTAGAGCTTCAGCATGGACATGAAGTCCCCATAGACTTTGTCAGCCATGGCATGATGTGTGTCGCGGGCGGCAAGCTCCTCTCCGGGCGGCAGTATATAAGGGGTTTTCGCGGATAGGAACGCGACAGCCGTGAGGACATCTGACATCACATCCGGGTAGTTGAGTATGGCTTCCACTATCACGCGTGAAAGGCGTGGCAGGAGAGGGAACTGTATCATCATCTCCCCGATTCTCGTCAGATGATGGTCCTTCTCTATCGCGCCGATCAGCATGAGTGTTTCCTCTGCTGACTGAAGCGCGCTTTTCTTTGGCGGCGTGATGAATGGGAATGAATCTGTATTGTAGATCTCAAGCTCGCTCATCCTGAGCACGACCTCTGCGAGGTCTGAGTGCAGTATTTCCTCTTCGGAGTACTGTGGCCGATGCTCATAGTTTGTCTCGCTGTACATCCTCCAGCATATGCCTGGCGCAGTGCGGCCCGCCCTTCCTTTGCGCTGGTCTGCTGATGCTCTCGAAATTGGCATTGGCAGCAGTGCCGATGTGAAGTTCTTCTGATTATAGAAGTTTATCTTCGCTACTCCTGAGTCTATCACGGTGCGGATGCCGTCTATCGTGAGCGATGTCTCTGCGATATTCGTCGATACAACGACCTTCATCTTGTCTTTGCCGGTAGGCGTGAAGACTCTTTCCTGCTCCTCTTTTGACAGCCTGCCATATAGCGGGTATATCTCAAGGCTCTTGCGGAATGGGGCGATCTCAAGGAATGATATGCAGTTCTTTATATCAATCTCCCCTGGAAGGAAGATCAGGACGTCTCCCTGCTTGTTCTCAAAGGCTTCCCACACGCGCTGCAGTATCTTCTGGTAATAGTAATCCTCTGTATCCCTTGAAAGTATCGCAGGATCGTAATGAACCTCGACGCTGTATGGCCTGCTGTCTATTGATATGACAGGTGCGTTCCCGAAGAAATCGGAGAAGGATTCCGCATTGATGGTCGCTGAGCTGATGATGATCTTCAGATCAGGCCGCACAGCGGCGATCTCCTTCAGCAAGCCGAGGATGAAATCTATGTTGAGGCTTCGTTCATGGGCTTCATCGACCATTATCACTGAGTATCGTGATAGTGTCTTGTCGAGCTTCACTTCCTGCAGGAGTATGCCATCTGTCATTATCTTGATGCGCGTATCCTTCGTTGATGTGTCGTTGAAGCGCATCTTATACGCACAGTACGAACCATCATCTCCGATCTGCCTCTTTATGAAATCACACACGGAAAGCGCGGCGATGCGCCGTGGCTGCGTGATTCCGATGATGCCGGCCTTGTCATAGCCGGCCTCACGGAGGATGAGGGGAATCTGCGTCGTCTTGCCGGATCCTGTCGGACTTTCGACTATGATCGTCTGGTTTTTCTCCAGCGCATCAAGGATATCCTGCCGATGCCTGTACACAGGAAGCGAAGTGAAGTCAGTCAACTTTTATGTCCTTTATCATCTCTGCTATGCTCTGATACTCCCTGGTCTCCCTTGTCCTGAGATCCTTCAGCGTCATCGTATCGGAGAATGTCAGCATATAGGGGATTGCCTTCATCTCTGCATAGCTGTAGATTTTCTTCATTTTCGCATCAGGATTCAGATAGATGTCTGTCCTGATTCCGTTACGCCTCAGCTCCTCAGCTGCCTTGATTGCCTGAGCTGTCTCGCTATCCTTATGCACTACAAGGACATCTGCTGATGATATGCTGGCCAGCAGAGGGCTTTTCAGCTCTTCAAGTCCTGCCATCAGCCTGTCCAGCCCGATGGATGAGCCGACACCTGGAAGCTCTTCTTTCGTATATAGCGATGCAAGGTTGTTATAGCGTCCGCCTGAACATACCGAACCAAGAGAAGGGATCCTATCAAGGAATGTTTCATATACAATCCCGGTATAGTAGTCCAGGCCTCTCGTGATTGATGGATCAAAGACAAACGCAGACGCAATCCCGCCTGCTTCCAGCAGCGCGTAGATCTCCTCCATTCTCCTTGATGCCTCGTTCGCGCCGCCGGAAAGCTCTGCGAGCTTTGAAAGCGTGTCCGGGAATGATGAGCCATCTCCAGCTGTTATGTACTTGATCACAGCCTCTGCCTTTTCCTCGTCGCCTGTTATGCCTGCAAGCTGTGTGCGCACTTCGTCTTCCCCGATCTTGCGGAGCTTGTCGACAGTGCGGAGTATATCCACGGATTTGTCCTTCAGCCCTATGTTGTCAAGGAACGTGCTGAAAAGGCCTCTGTGTGAGATGTGGAAGGTATAGCCGTCTATCCCAAGTGCTGAGAATGAATGATACATCATCGAGAGTATCTCATAATCAGATTCTGCGTTATCGGCACCGACGATGTCGAAATCGCACTGTATGAACTCCCTGTATCTGCCTTTCTGGGGATTCTCGCCCCTCCATACTTTGTTTATGTGGTATCTCTTGAACGGTATGCCGACCTCATCATGGTGTGCAGCCAGGAAGCGTGCGAAAGGCACTGTCAGGTCAAAGCGCATGGCGACATCGCGTCCACCGTTGTCTTCAAAGCGGAATATCTGCTTGTCAGTCTCGCCGCCGCCCTTGCCAAGGAGTATCTTGGTGTACTCAAGCACTGGCGTGTCTATAGGCACGAAGCCATAGGATGAGAATACATCCTCAAGCTTCCTTATGATTCTCTTCTTAGGTATTTCATCTTTGGGCAGGCTGTCCCTGAACCCCTTTAGGACTACTGGTTCAATCATGGCTTGATGATAACGTAACTTTACACGGCGGTAAACTATCTTGCGTCCAAGCCGATTTCCTTATATTGTTGAATAGTGTTTGTAAGATACAAGGACAATGGAAGAGGGCGGAGCGTGCCTGTCGCGAAGGTATATACCCCCAAGGAACATAATATACGCAGCAGCCAGATAGACAAGGATGCGCTATGGGCGATAAAGAGGATACAGGCATCGGGCGCGGAGGCATACATAGTAGGCGGCGCCATACGCGATATCATGCTGGGCAGGCATCCAAAGGATTTTGATATAGCTACATCGCTTTCGCCTAGGCAGGTGCAGAGGATGTTCTGGAATTCCAGGATAATCGGCCGCCGGTTCAGGATAGTGCATCTGTTCTTCGGCGATAAGATCATAGAGGTCACGACATTCCGCTCGGATGAGGAGAACTTCGAGGATGGCCGGAACAATGTATATGGAAGCATAGAGCAGGATGCGAAGCGTCGCGATTACTCTATAAACAGTCTTTACTACAATCCTTCAAATGGGCAGCTTCTTGATTTCAATGATGCCATGGAGGATTTCCGCCGCCGGCAGATCAGGTCCCTTATACCTCTCTCTTACTCGTTTTCAGAGGATCCTGTACGCATGATAAGGGCGCTGAAGTATCAGGCAACTACAGGATTCTCCCTGTGCCGTGATGTACGGCATGCTATAAAGAAGAATGCAGAGAACATCGAAACATGCTCGATTTCACGGCTTACGGAAGAGGTGTCGAAGATCATATCATCAGGCTATGCCGAACCTATATTCCTGAATCTGCAGAAATTCGGATTGCTCATATACATATTGCCGATCATCTCGATGTATCTGGAGTATCCATCATTCCATGAGGCCCTGGCAGAGCTTGACAAGAAGGTCAGGGAAGGAATCGAGAGCGGATCTCCTCTTGCAAAGGATGAGATAATCTATATGCTGCTCAAGCCTCTCATCGTCTTTGATAATCCAGAGGGGACAGCCTCTGATGAGCTCTTCAGGGAAGGCTTCAGGCAGGCGAAGATCCTCATATCGCCGATGACACCTCCGAACTATGAGCTTGAGAAAGCCGTTGACAGGCTGCTGGAGGATATGGGCTACAAGAGAAACCGGAACAGGAAATCCGCAGAGGCGAGAGTGCCGAGGAAGAAGCCTAATAACATGGGGCGCAAGAGCGCTGCTAATGAAGAGCTGTCATCCGGGCCCAGGAAGTCAAGGAAGAAGAAACGCAAGATCAAGGTCCCTGCAGAGCCCAAGACTCTTGCAGAAGAGCATGATCTTTAGCCCCATTCCTCTATTTCCACAGAGACGGAATGCACCATTACGCCTCCGTATTTCTCTATACATTCAGTGATATATTCCTGCAGGTTTGATATCGTGGTGCTCATGTAATGCCTGACAGGAAGCTGGAGGGTGACGGATACAGAGTAGGAGGAATCTGTGTTTTTCGTCCCTCTGACCTTCTTCACCTTCATCACTGGATCATACTCACCGATAGCATGCTTCACCATCTGCGTCAGCACCGCTTCTGACATCTCATCCTTGTCAGGCCTTGAGAACTCAGGCCTCACTATCGTCTTCTCATATGTCTGGTTCTTCTTGATCGGTCCCTTCCCGCCCATGAAGACCTTCATTGAGTCATAGACAATCTGCGGCGCGGATCTGGTGACTTCGATCGAAGGAACAGGTATTACATGCTTTCCTTCCGTATACCTTATCCTCATCGCAGTCTCAATTTCATCCTGCGATGCTATATCCTCAATGTGTATTATCTTCTCAGGCTGCGGCAGCTCAAGCCGTTTCGCTATTTTGTTGACCATCTTCTCGGATGTACCGATTATGAGGATCTTCCTGTAGCGTTCCTTCAGGAGCGCGCTCATTATCTGGTTCCGATGCTCTTCATCATCAAATACAGCTGTGCGTACGGCTGCAAGGAAATCTGAATCCTGCTTTGCTGAGTGTCCGGCAAGTATCCTGTTGCCCTTTATAAGCAGTCCATCATCGATTACAAGATCTATATGGTACTTCGCTGCAACCAGTTTCGAGTGGTAGCTCTTGCCTGTGCCTGAACGCCCTACAAGAGCGTAAACAGTCACGCCTTTGAGCTTTGAGAATGCGAACTGGAACAAACGATTCATATGCAAATTATATAAGCTTAACTCACAGTATGCAATTACAGCCTGCAGCCCCGCTAAGGTAATCCGTGGTTAAAAAGAGTGGATATCCCAGCTTCTGATTCTCAAATCCCTGATGCGACTATACTACTTTTGGGTGCCGCAAGGCACGGTAAGCGGTGTTGTCCCTCCACCAGGAGGAGCACAAGCCTCCTGATTACATAGAACCCTGTCTTCTGGGATATATGAGGAGAAGGAGGTGTTGCTTATGAGCGCATATGAGATTGGCATGATTGTCCTTTCAAGCGTGACTTTGGTTCTGACCCTTATAAGACACAACAACCGCTAAGCCCTCTTGCAAAAGCTCTTAGCGGTCTGTTGATCGTTTAGACTTTCAGGGATACACCGTTTATCTGCGGCACCCTTATATCTGTATTATTGCAATGAATCTTCCAGTAGTCAATTCGACTTGTCTTTGCTGAAGGGAAAGGGTGAGGCCCTGCCTATCAGTCGGTTTGTGATAAGCAGGGCCTCACAGGGGGTAAAGCAAAGGGAACAATTACATGTAGAAGATCCTGTCCTTGTATTTCTCGAGTATCTCCGCGTTATGCGCGGGGCCGGAATCGACATTCGCGCTCTGGAATACAGGGAGGAACTTGCCTGTCAGGTCATGATACGCCTCCATCATCTGCAGCTGCAGGATGTTGGCTATGAAGTTGCCGAGGATCGAGGATGCCGGAGACATCTTCGGAAGCGAGCTATCGAACTCGACGCACGCATCGCCGAGAACTCCGCAGGTATCTATGACGATATCCACAATATCCTGGAGCATCTTGCCTGAAGGATCCCGGGATGTCACATGCGTGGCATAATCCATATTGACGATGGCGATCGTGATGATCCCTCTCTCCTTGGCCTTCAGCGCCATCTCGACGACGACAGGATTTCGGGCCGCGACGGAGTGGATGATAAGCACATCTCCCTCCTTCACTGGGCTTCCGTCCAGTATAACGGTAGCGCACCCTGGCAGGACCTCCATGGCCGATGTGAGCGTTACCGGACGCTCATCGATCATAACGGATGAATGGAAAAGCGGATTGGTGATTGCCAGCCCTCCAGCCCTATAGAACATCTCCTCGGCGAACATCCCCGCGTGTCCGGGGCCGAAGGCGAAGATATTATGGCCTTTCGCGTACTGCTCCGCCATGACGCTGCCTGCCTTGGCTATCGTCATCTTCTGTGTCTCCACAATGTTCATCAGTGCTGCGCGTACTGTATGGGTAAACTCGTAAATGTGCTGGCTTATTTCGGTCATCGTCAAGCCTCCTTTCATCGTATGTGTAGATGTTGTAACAAGTTCTTCGAGGTCGCAAGGTGGAAAATTTTTCCAACTTGCGTGCTGGTGATACGGTGGGATAATTGAGGCGAAAAAGGAGAAAGTCATGAAAAGAATCCCTAAGTTCATGCTTGGTTTGTTTATTGTCCTTATATGTCTGCAGCCGGTATTCTGCGGTGGCCAGAAAGAGAGCACCGCGTCTGTCTCAAGCGGCCCTGTGCAGGTTGATGACATGCTGTGGGCCGTGGATCCGCTTGCGAAGCGCACGAAGCTCACGGTTTCCTATCTGGCAAACAGCACCGCTGAGTTCGTGACGTATCTTGCCGATGAGAAAGGATGGCTTGATGCCTGCAATCTCGATGTGGAGATGGTCTATTTCGCAGGCGGGCCGGCCCAGATGGAAGCATCCAATTCATGGGATTGCGGTACGACAGGCATCGGAGGGATGATTTCCGGAATCCTGAACTACGGCATAAAGACGCTAGGCGTCGTCTCCCTTGATAGGGGATTGTTCCAGGCATTCTTCGCGCGCTCTGATTCCGATATCGTTGCGGCAGGCACGGGGCATACCGATGTCGAAGGCCTGTATGGAACTGCGGAGACATGGAAGGGCAAGGACATACTGACTTCCGTGGGAACAGCTAACCAGTACACGCTCTACCAGACGCTCAAGGCTCTTGGCCTCAATCTTTCCGATGTTAATGTCATTAACATGGATATCGCATCGACAGCGACTGCGTTCCTCGCGGGCGAGGGTGATGTCGGCGGCGTGCAGGGCTTCCAGATCGATGATGAGAATCTCCAGAGCGATGATTACGTGATCGTATCAAGCGACCAGATGCTTGCCTGCGGCCTGGCAGTTAATTACGTTGCCACGGAAAAGGCCTGGGCCGAGAAGCGCGAGGCTATCGAGACATGGCTTGAGCTTGCGCTCATGGCTGGCGAATGGGCGAATGCCCATCCTGAGGAAGCTGCCCAGATGATGGTCGATATGTTCGCTATCGATGGCTACGAGACCACAGAGGATTACAACTACGAGATGATCACTGATAATCCGTACATCGATCTTGAGGAGAACTATGGCTTCTTCAGCGAGACTGATGAGACCTATGGCGCGAATACAGTGGCATCCCAGCTCTATAGCGCTATGGAAGGCTATGTCGAGATGGGCAACTACAGCGAATCACAGCTTGAGTCCGTGATGGCTGCCGATAGCTTCGTGCCGGATCCTGTGATCTCGATATATGAGTCGAGGCAGTGACAGGAGTGCCTATGGCAACAAGGAAAATGCTGACAGCTGACGAACTGAAGCAGAAGGTCATATTGCCGATCCTCTCGTTCGTCGCCTTCGTTCTCTTATGGGAGATCGTTGTCAGGACAGGTATCGTGGCTTCACGGTACCTGCCTGCGCCTACCGATCTTGTAGCGACGTTCCAGGATAAGCTCTCGAATGCCAATCCGGAAGGGGCCACGCTTGGGCAGAATATCGTATCAAGCCTGATGACATCGTTCTCGGGGTTCCTGCTCGCGATAGCTATAGGTATCCCCCTGGGCCTCATAATGGGGTTCTCCGATTCCGTGGATAGGTTCGTTAAGCCTATCTTCGAGATAATAAGGCCGATCCCTCCTATCGCGTGGATACCGCTGACGATAGTGCTTCTTGGAATAGGATTCCAGGCAAAGGTGTTCATAATATTCTACGCGGCGTTCGTTCCCTGCGTCATGAACTCCTATACCGGTATAAAGCTGACGAACAAGACGCTGATAAATGTCGCGAAGACGTGCGGCGCGACGCGCATGCAGATTTTCATGAAGGTCTGCCTCCCGTCATCGCTTCCAATGGTCTTTGCCGGCGTCAGGCTTGCCCTCAGCGCCTCGTGGACGACCCTTGTCGCCGCGGAGATGCTCGCGTCGTCATCCGGACTGGGCTATATGATACAGATGGGCCGCATGCTGGCTCGCCCGGACCTCATCGTCCTGGGCATGGTCGTGATCGGGATCATCGGGTATCTGATATCTTTGGTCGTCGGAAAGCTTGAGACAGCCTTTGGAAAGTGGAGGATGCATCGATGAATGATAAGATGAAGAAGATCCTATTGCCTTTGTCATCGCTTGTCCTGCTTGTGATCGGATGGATCTATATATCCTATACAATGCCGGCGCTCTTTCCCTCTCCTGCGGAGACCTGGGCGCGTTTTCTCAAGCTGCTGAAGACGCCGCTTGCGCGCGTTCCTCTCTATCTCCACATACTCAGGAGCCTCAGGAGGGTGCTTGTCGCGCTCTTCTTCGCGAGCGTGCTTGGCATCGGCTTCGGGATCATGATCGGATGGAACAGGACGCTGAAAGCGACGCTTGGAAGCCTTTTCGAGCTGATAAGGCCGATCCCTCCCATCGCGTGGATCCCTCTGATCACGATCTGGTTCGGCATTAGCGAGCTGCCGAAGGTTCTGATCATATTCATCGGGACTTTCCCGATAATAGTGACGAACACCTATACCGGCGTTGCCATGACAGATCCGCTGACGCTTCAGGTAGGCAAGGTCTTCCGCGCCTCCAAGCTCAGGCTCCTGACTGATTTTGTCCTTCCTTCGGGCCTTCCGGCGATCTTCTCCGGAATCAGGATGGCGATAGGCGTCGGCTGGGCTATAGTGCTCGCCGCGGAGATGGTAGGGGCGACATCCGGCGTCGGATTCCTTATCTATCGCGGCAATGAGCTGAGGGACATGGCTTTGATATTCGTCTGCATGTTTATCATTGGAATAATCGGAGCATTGCTCTCAGCCGGTGCAAGTTATATCGAAAAGAGGTTATGCGCATGGAACAGCTGAATGTGCCTAAGCTTGAGCTTAAGGAAGTAAGGAAGGTCTTCAATGACCGTGAGTTCGGTGAGAATGAGGTGCTGAAATCCATATCCTTCTCCGTTGAGCCGAATGAGTTCCTCGTTATCCTGGGGCCAGGGCTCTCGGGGAAGACCGTCCTGCTGAACATAATCGCGGGGCTGGAGAAAGCCACCTCCGGCTCTGTCCTGCTTGATGGCGCCCCGATCACCGATGGCAGCCCGAAGATCTCGATGGTATTCCAGAAGACAGGTCTCCTGGCCTGGAAATCCGTCATTGAGAACATAGAGGTGGGCCTGCTTTATACGGACACCGATCCGAAGGAAAGAAGGGCAAGGGCCCAGAAGTATCTCGACCTTGTCGGCCTGACAGGCTTCGAGAACCATTGGCCCAAGCAGATATCCGGAGGCATGAAGCAGCGCGCGGGAATCGCAAGGGCGTATACCGCGGATCCTGATGTGCTTTTGATGGATGAGCCATTCGGTGCCCTTGATGCCCAGACAAGATACTCCATGGAGGATGAGATCCTGAGGATCTGGGGCATGGAGAAGAAGACGATCGTATTCGTGACGAACAACATAGAGGAAGCCGTGTACCTAGGGGACAGGATCGTTCTCCTTTCAGACGCGCCTTCCACCATAAAGAACACGTTCAAGGTCGATCTTCCACGTCCCCGCAACCAGATGTCTGAAGGCTTCCTGGCTTTGAGAGAGAAGATTTCCCAGCAGATGGAGCTAGTATTATGAGTGAAAGCAAGAACAAGATCGAAGTGATAAACCTCACCAAGAAATTCGGGGACCTGCTGGTACTGGATGATATCTCATTCAGCATCAAGAAGGGCGAATTCGTCTGCGTCGTCGGACCTACGGGATGCGGGAAGACAACATTCCTCAATCTCCTCTGCTGCCTGCTTGAGCCGACATCGGGCCAGCTCCTGATAGACGGGGTGCCGGCCGATCCCCAGAAGCATGACATCGCGTTCGTGTTCCAGGAGCCTTCCTCGTTCCCATGGCTGACTGTAGAGCAGAACATATCGTTCGGATTGGATATCAAGAGGAAGAGCGCGGAGGAAAGGAAGAAGAGCGTTGATGATATAATCGCGCTTATGGGACTCGAGAGATTCCGCAATTCCTATCCAAGCCAGCTTTCGATGAGCTCCGAGCAGAGGATGGTCATCGGGCGCGCATTCGCCATGCATCCGGATCTCCTTTTGATGGATGAGCCTTATAGCCAGATGGATATCAAGATGAGGTTCTATCTTGAGGATGAGGTCATAAAGCTCTGGAAGGCGACAGGGACGACAGTCATATTCATCACGCACAATATCGAGGAGGCTGTCTATATGGCTGAACGCGTGCTGATACTGACGAATAAGCCCGCGAAGGTGAAGGAGAGCGTCCAGATCGATCTTCCCCGCCCACGCGATGTATCCTCGCCGGATTTCATCCGCTACAGGAAATACATCACGGATCAGATCAGGTGGTGGTGACCGATGCTGAAGAGGGTGGTTCCGATCCTGTCCATCATGATTCTCCTCCTGTGTTCCTGCTTCGATGAGCAAGGAAAGGGGAGGGACGTCCTGAGAATCGGCTATCACCCGAACTTCGGAGGCTCATCCGCAGTGGCCATCGCCCTTGAGAAGGGATTCTTCGAGCAAGAGGGGCTGGACGTGGAGCTTGTTATGTACCAGAGCGGGCCGGCAAGCATCGGCGGCCTTATGGCTGGGGATGTGGATGTAAGCTTCCTCGGCCATGGCGCGCTTGGGCTCGTGATCGAGTCCGATAACGTCATATTCGCCCTGGATAGCCTTAGCTTCGCGGAGGAGATAATCGCCAGCAGGGAATCAAGGATACGGACTCTTGAGGATCTCGAGGGAAAGAGGGTTGCGGTCCCTTTCAGCACATCATCTGAGAATTTCCTGCTGTCGGTGCTTGATTATCAGCACATCGATCCAGATGACATAGACCTGGTCAACATGGATGTAGCTGGCTGCGTTTCCGCCTTGTCCGGCGGATGGGTCGATGCTGTCTCCGTATGGGCTCCGTATAACACTGAGATACGTCAGGCCATGGGGGATGACGCTCTGTCGATCGCGGATTGCATGGAATACAAGGGACAGCTGGATTTCCCGATGTACTGGATCGCCAGCCGCGATCTTGCCCTGAAGGACCATGATACGCTCTCATCGTTCACGAGGGCCCTGCTCAAGGCCCTTGATTGGCGGAAGGAGCATCTGGATGAGACTGTATCCATAGTCGGAGAGTTCCTTGACAGAAGCCAGGATGAGCTTCTCCTGGATATAAAGACCGCAGACTGGTTTGACTCTGATGATATAAGGCATCTCATCGCAGAGGATGAGATCAGCGCCATGTTCCAGGGCCTGATAGAGGCGCTTGAGCGGAGGGATGGATCTCACTTCTCCTCTGCTGATATCTCAGCATGGCTCAACCTGAGCCTGCTGGAAGAGGCGCTTGGAATGAAGGAGTGATGGAATGTATCTCGCTATCTCATTATTCCTGCTTATATTGCTGTTCTTCCATCTGATAATAGACCGAAGCCGCCTTGGACTCCTCATGGCTGCCGTGTATATATCGCTCTTTGCCGTCGTCATCTCATATATCCTCGTATGGCTCAAATACGGGGGAATCCAGCCATCTATCCAGTACATGCTGTGCTTCAACGGTACGATAGCGGAGAAGCTTACATATCTGCCGCTCAGCGCGGACGTGCTATCGGTCTTGATGAGCATCGGAAGATCGGGGTTCCTTTTCAGCTTCTTCTCCATCCTCCTGTGCTTTTCGGATATCGGGCGCAGCAGGGAACGGGGCCTCAGGGCATCCTTCC
>CASFMA010000063.1 GCA_949295675.1 uncultured Spirochaetales bacterium
TCTACATCACCAAAGGCATCAGCACGGCACCCGGTCCGGAGAGATGCCCGAAGTGCGGGAGCGTCATGCACAGGCACGGGGTGATGATGCGGAGGCTGAGGGACATAGACCTGATTGGGCATCTGAGCATCATAGAGGTCAGCTATGACAGGTATCGCTGCTCTGGAGGGAGCTGCAACTATACCCAGATGCAGGATATCGTCTTCCGAGAGCCTGGGCATAGCATGACGACGAGGCTTGGCCGCAGGATAAGGATACGGCTCAACTGCGGGGCGGGGATAAGCGAGACGGCGAGGTCGCTGTCGGTGCATCCGAGCATCATCTATGAGATGGACAAGGAGAATCTCCGGAAGGTGATGGGAGCACAGGATGCGCCATATGCTGAGTATATAGGCATAGATGAATTCAAGCTCCATGACGGCCATAGGTATGCCACGGCCGTAAGCGACCTCAGGACAGGCAGGGTCCTATTCCTCGAGGCAGGGAAATCGAAGGATCAGGCCTATCATTTCTTTTCCCGGATGGGAGATGGGTGGATGAGGCATGTGAAGGCGGTGTCAATGGACATGAATGCGCAGTATGACTCGGCATTCCGCGAGAGGTGGCCTGGGATACGCATAATCTATGACCATTTCCATCTCGTGAAGCTCTATAACGATACGGTCATAACCGCCATACGGAGGCGCAAGCAGGCAGAGCTGCTTGAGAAGGGGGATGAGGGCGGATACAGGCTGCTGAAGAACTCAAGGTATATCCTTCTTTCAAGCATGGACACGCTGAAGGAAAGGGACAGGAATGCGCATGAGAACAATGCCAGGCTGCACAGGGAATACCTGGACAAGGGGAAGACGCTCCCGCCCGGCGAAAGGATACTCAGCCCATGCCGTGAGAAGAAGCTCAGGGATATACTCGCTGCCAATGAGGACCTCTCCGTCTGCTATCTGCTTCTTGAGCAGTTCAATCTCGCTTATTCCGTCACGGGCATCACCCAGCTGTATAAGGGAATGAAGTCATGGATGCGGCTTGCCATGCAGAGCGGAGTGCCGGAGATCATTGCCTTCTGCGGCACTGTAAAGAAGCATCTCATGGGCATCGTCTATCACGCAAAGTTCCCCATCTCTTCCGGAAGGGTTGAAGGCATCAACAACATGATCAAGACGATACGGAGGAAAGCCTATGGATACAGGGATACTGAATACTTCTTCCTGAAGATAAAGCTTGCTTCTTTGCGAGGCCCTTACAGGTACAAATCCCACACAATTTTGTAAAGACCCTTTTTCTTCTCCTTTGCTGCAATATCAGGGAAGAAGCTAAACAAACTATTTAGATTTCATAAACGGACGATTAATTTCGGAAATGAAAAAGGCCTCAGCATTGAGGCCTTGTATAGCGCGAAAGGGACTCGGACCCCTGACCGAGCGGATATGAGCCGCTTGCTCTACCATCTGAGCTATCGCGCCAAGCATGCTTTACAGCAACAGATGAGACTATAGCAGAAAGAAATATTAAGTGCAATAGCTTCAGCTTCAATTTTTCCTATAAATGTTTTGAAATGCAATATAGTATAAGAGTTCCTAAATAGGAGTATATATTATGTTATGTCATGTCATCGAGATTCTTCAACAATGGTAGCAAAAAGCATTGATTATATTATTGAGGTTCATGCCCCATGGGGGTTATAGTGTTGGCATGAAGAAAAGACTGATTACCTCGGCTTTGCCGTATGTCAACAATATACCGCATCTGGGAAACCTTACTCAGGTTCTCTCCGCGGATGTGTTTGCTCGTTTCTGCCGCAGCCGTGGATATGAGACCATGTATGTGTGCGGAACCGATGAATACGGGACTGCAAGTGAGACAAGAGCTCTGCAGGAAGGTGTCACGCCTCGTGAGCTCTGCGATCATTACCATGAGATTCATAAGGCTATCTATCGCTGGTTCGATATCGATTTCGATTATTTCGGACGGACATCTACGCCGCTCCAGACAGAGATTGTACAGGCGATATTCAAGGCCTGTGATGACAACGGCTATATTACGGAAAAGGAATCAGAGCAGCTT
>CASFMA010000064.1 GCA_949295675.1 uncultured Spirochaetales bacterium
GAGGTCATTTCCGACAGCAGCGAATACAAGGCTGTAAGGACAGGGCTGCATGAACTTGAGCCGATAGAGACTGTGAGATATACGGTGAGGAGCGAGGCTCTGGTTGATTCATGCGACAGCGTCAGCATGCTCAATCTTGTGGAAGGCAGAAGGATATCCATTGAAAGCACTGATGGCAGCTTCAAGGACTTTGAAGTGCATCACGCCGAGACATTCATAGTGCCAGCATCTGTCGGCACATACAGGATAAGGGCAATGGATGGAGATGCCGTGGTAATAGCTGCAAGGATAAGATAAGAGAGGGTTCATTGCATAACTGCCCTCTCCTCTATCGTTTCATTGCCTGATTTCTATGCCGGCTTATTCAGCAGAAAGCAAACAGGACAGGATCGCTCCTGCCCTGCATGTGCTTCTTATCTGCTGTTATTTCTTCTCAGCGCTTATAGCGGCCTGTGCTGCTGCAAGGCGTGCGATAGGCACTCTGAATGGTGAGCATGATACATAGTCAAGCCCGACTGACTGGCAGAACGCGATTGACTTAGGATCGCCTCCATGCTCTCCGCAGATTCCCATCTTCATTCCAGGCCTTGTCTCACGGCCAAGCTTGACCGCAAGCTTTATCATCTTGCCGACGCCATCGAAGTCGATAGTCGCAAACGGATCGTAAGCATAGAACTGCTTGTCAGGATCATTGACATAATGCGACAGGAACGAAGCTGCATCATCACGGGAGAATCCGCATGTCATCTGCGTCAGGTCATTTGTGCCGAATGAGAAGAACTCAGCTTCCTTCGCGATCTCATCAGCAGTTATCGCAGCGCGCGGGACCTCTACCATTGTGCCGATCTTGTACTCGACCTTCAGGCCCTGCTCCTCGAACACCTTCTCGATCACAGCCTCTGCCTTCTTCTTGCAGAAATCGAACTCCTTCCAGATTCCGACAAGAGGGATCATGATCTCAGGGTGTACGTCAACTCCCTGCCTCTTGACAGTGATGGCAGCCTCGATGATTGCCCTTACCTGCATCTCCAGGATCTCTGGATATACGATCGCAAGGCGGCATCCGCGGAAGCCAAGCATCGGGTTGAACTCCTGAAGGGCATTTATCTTCTTGGAGATTGTCTCGACAGTAGTTCCAAGCTGAAGAGCCATCTCATGGCGTGATGTATGGTCATTCGGAAGGAACTCATGGAGAGGCGGGTCAAGGAGACGTATCGTCACCGGAAGTCCCTTGAGCTCACGGAAGATGCCGATGAAGTCCTCTCTCTGCATCGGAAGAAGCTCGGAAAGAGCGATCTGCCTCTCGCCATAAGTATCTGCAAGGATCATCTTGCGCATTGATATGATCCTCTTGCCGCCGAAGAACATATGCTCTGTGCGGCAGAGTCCTACGCCTTCTGCGCCAAGCTGGACAGCGTGATGGGCATCCTGAGGCGTATCAGCATTAGTGCGGACAGCCATCGTCTTGATCTCATTCACATAGTCCATGAACTTCTTGTAGTTCTGATAGAGGATTGAGTCCTTCTCGCTCATCGTCCCTTCGAGGACCTGCATTATCTCAGATGGCTTTACAGGGATCTTCTGGGCATAGACTGCGCCTGTGAATCCATCGATTGACATATAGTCACCCTCTACGAGGATCTTGCCATCGACCTCAAGCGTCTTCTTGATCTCATCGATCACGATCTCGCCGCATCCTGATACGCATGGGCATCCCATTCCACGAGCAACGACGGCAGCGTGGCTCGTCATGCCTCCGCGGCATGTGACTATGCCCTTGGAAACAGCCATTCCTCCGATATCCTCAGGGCTCGTCTCGGTCCTGACAAGAAGTACATCCTTGCCCATCGCCGCAGCTTCCTCAGCTTCCTTAGCCGTGAAGTAGATCTGTCCGCATGCGCCTCCTGGTGATGCGTTGAGGCCATGAGTGGACTCCTTGAGGCTGAACTCCTTGATGTAGTTGTTGTCAAGGATCGGTGCGAAGAGCTTGTTGAACTCAGATGCAGGAACGCGCGATACAGCTGTCTTCTTGTCGATGAGGCCTTCCTCAGCCATCTCGACCTGGCTTCTCAGCCATGCGAAGATAGTCCTCTTTCCGCTTCTTGTCTGAAGCATGAAGAGCTTCCCTTCCTGGATCGTGAACTCGATATCCTGCATGTCATGGTAATGCTTCTCAAGGATATCGCGGATATTGCAGAGCTGGTCATACACGCCAGGATTTACCTTGAGGAGCGTCTCCAGCTTCTGAGGCGTCCTGATTCCAGCTACGACATCCTCACCCTGTGCATTCATCAGGTACTCGCCATAGAACTTGTTCTCGCCTGATGACGGGTCACGTGTGAACGCAACACCTGTGCCGGATGTATCGCCCATGTTGCCGAATACCATCGACTGGACGTTCACAGCCGTTCCGAGAAGTCCCCTTATATCATTCATGAGCCTGTACTTGATGGCCCTGTCGTTGTTCCATGACCTGAATACAGCGTCTATAGTCTTGAAGAGCTGATACTCCGGATCTGTAGGGAAATCCTCCCCTGTCGCCTTCTTGTAGATGATCTTGTAGCGCTTGATGACTTCCTTGAGATTCTCGACATCAAGCTCTGTATCGAAATGCTTTCCGTTCTCATCCTTCACGGACTGGAGCGCATACTCGAACTGCGCATGAGGAACTCCCATTACGACATCGCCGAACATCTGGATGAAGCGGCGGTAGCTGTCCCATGCGAAGCGCTCGTTCTTCGTCTTCTTTATAAGCGCTTCAAGAGAGTCCGGGTTAAGCCCGAGATTGAGGACGGTGTCCATCATTCCAGGCATTGACTGGGCTGCGCCTGAACGTACTGAGACCAGAAGCGGGTTTTCCTTGTCGCCAAGCTTTGCACCCATCATCTTCTCAAGCTTGTGGAGGTTGTCAAGAACCTCTTCCCTCATTCCCTCTGGATAAGCCTTGTGCTCATCCCAGAAGGCGCAGGCCTCTGTAGTGATCGTGAATCCGGGAGGTACCGGGAGGCCTATGGAGGTCATGTCAGCGAGGTTCGCGCCCTTTCCTCCGAGAAGGCCTTTCATGTCTGCAGAGCCTTCAGCCTTTCCATTGCCGAAGAAATAAACATACTTCTTTTTGTCTGCCATCTTTTAATCCTCTTAAATTTATCGCCTAGATGTTATACAGAAGATGACCGAGCGTCAATCGAGTTATGGTTTTATCGTGATTTACTCCTTATTATAGCTGAATTTGCACAATAAAAATGAAACAATGTTTCACTTTTGCCATCAAATTAAACAAGCATTTCCCTTTTATCGGCATTTCCGATTATACTGGAAGATAAGGAGCTTATAAAATGACCATCCAGGAATCGGCAGAGATGTACCTTGAGACAATATTGAGGCTATCGGAAAAGAGAAGCATTGTGCGCTCCATAGATATTGCGCATGACATGGGCTTCTCCAAGCCAAGCGTAAGCCGCGCCATAAAGAACCTCAAGGAGAATGGATATATATCAGTAGATCCTGATACAGGAGCCATCGAGCTTCTTGAGCCCGGCATGGAGATCGCATCTACCATATATGAGCGGCATAAAGCCATCTCGTCCTACCTCATAAAGCTTGGGGTTGATCCGAAGACCGCGGAGGAAGATGCGTGCCGCATAGAGCATGTCATATCAGATGAATCGTTCAGGGCAATCCAGAACCATGCCTCGGCCATGGCAGGCACAGGCCTGAAATGATTCAAGGCCTGAGACAGGCAAGAGGCACGACATATACCCCATCAGCTCGTCTGTATGCTGCATTGCGGGCTGTGATTATAATCAAGCATGAAGGCGGCTGCATCTTCGATGTATCTATCAATCCAGCAAGTTTCTTCAGGTGAGATGCCGCCATGTCTATATCCTCCTGCCTGCCGAACTTCACTTCAACCAAGGCATAACGGCCGTCTTTCAGATGTATCACAGCGTCAGCTTCGAGTCCATTGCTATCCCGATAATGATACAGCTTTCCATCCATACAAGAAGCATATATCCTCAGATCCCTTATACATAGCGATTCAAAAAGCAATCCAAATGTCTTAAGGTCAGCAATAAGATCAGCAGGGCCTACTCCAAGGCTTGCCGCAGCAATCGATGGATCTGTAAAATGCCTGATCCTTGCTGACTGTACCCTGGCCTTTGACCTTATATTAGGATTCCAGGCATCCAATTCCTCAAAGACAAACAAGCTGCTCAGGGCAGCATAGTAGCTAGAAAAAGTTTCATCATCAAACTTATCCTCTCCATTGCTTTTCATATCCCTTATGAGCAGGGCCTTTGAAGCCGGAGTGCTTATATTCCTTGCGTAAGATGCCATCAGATGCCTGACCCGATCTTCATTATTAGGGGGACCTCCGGCTCTTACGAAATCTGACGAGACAAGTTCCTCTACATAATTTACAGCCTGTTCCAGAGCTATATCACGATCCACCCCTATGCTCATCGGCCATCCACCACGGCATGTAAGATAAGCATAATCAGAAAGACCTTCTTTGCAGAGCGCACCTACATTCTCACCGGCGAACATATCTGACAGTGAAACACTTCCTGATGAGTCACCCGACTCATACAGAGACATTGTCCACATACGCATCCTTGCAATCCGCCCGATTCCTGAATGCTTGATCTCATCCTTCTGTCTTGCTTCAAGCGGAGTAGCTGAGCCTGTAAGTATGAACTGGCCAAAAGCTCTTCGTTTATCTATTTCAAACCTTATGGAATCCCAAAGAATAGGAGCTTCCTGCCATTCATCTATAAGGAAAGGGGCTTCTCTTCCAAGAAAGATATCAGGGGCATTATATGCAAGAGCAATCTCCTGATCTCTTATCATTGGATTCTGCAGATATGCAACACTATTTGCCTGCATCTTGCATGTAGTCGATTTTCCGCACCATTTAGGTCCTTCGACCAGTACAGCTCCTGCAGACTTAAGTTTCTTTGCAAGAACAGTATCGGCAATACGATTAAGATAGGTAAAGTCGACATCAATAGCCATAAGAACATTTTATAGGATTATAAGGATTTGTCAATCACATCCGACAAAATGCAGGAAGTTTATCCGACAAAATGCAGGAAGTTTATCCGACGAAATGCAGGAATCTGCCCAGGGATCATATCAAGGAATGTAAAAGAAAAAGCACCCGCCTGGATCAGACCGTACGGGTGCCTTCACTATCTATATACTGGTATCAGCAGGCCTCGCTGAAAACTCCTACATCCTTCTCATCTGAATAGGCCCTGAGCTTCTCGATCGCTCTCTTCTCGATCTGCCTGATGCGTTCCTTCGTAAGAGAATATCTATCTCCTATCTCCTTGAGTGACATCGGCTTGCCGCCTGTAAGGCCATATCTCAGCTCGATTATGTCACGCTCCTTGTCGGAGAGCTTGAGGAGAAGTGCCCTTACCTCATCCTTGAGGGCGCTGTCCATGACCTGCTTCTCCGGTCCGTCAGCCTCATCCTCGATGAACTCACCAAGCACCGTATCGCTCTCCTCGCCTTTCTTGACAGGGCTGTCAAACGACACAACGTCCTGGCTGATAGAAAGGAGATCGCTCACAAGCGTGCTGTCAAGGCCTGTGGCCTCAGCGATCTCATCAACGCTCGGATCAGCTGTCTCCATATCATGGATGAGGCTCTTCCTCGCCTTCTGGATCTGCATCAGCTCATTTGCCCTGTTGAGAGGGAGGCGCACTGTCCTTCCCTTCTCTGATATAGCTTTCATTATAGCCTGGCGGATCCACCATACCGCATATGATATGAAATGGTATCCCTTCTCAGGCTCGAATTTATCAAGAGCCGTTATCAGCCCTATGTTCCCCTCGTTTATGAGATCCGAGAGAGGAAGACCCTGGCCGCGGAACTTCTTTGCCACCGATACCACGAAGCGAAGGTTCGCGTTAAGGAGCTTTTCACGGGCAGCCTTGTCTCCGCTCTTGGCCTTGAGGGCAAGCTCATACTCCTCATCGTGCGATATGAGAGGAATCCTGTTTATCTCTGCAAGATAGATCGAAAGGACCTCGTTGTCGTTATCCATCACGATCATATCTGTTTCTTTCTTCGTGTTTTCCATATTCCTGCCCTCCTTATTGGGTTGCACCTATAAGTAGCAAGAACCGTGCCAAATTAGATAATTATTTGTTATACATAAAATTAGTATATAATATTGATTATGTTCGAATTGAAAAGAATGAGTCACTTTGATACATAGCTTCCGGAACACGCTTCAAACGTATCAAAATGACACTTAAAGTATATCCTCATCGTCTTCCGTGTCGTTCTGCCACGGAAATGAGATCCTCACGGATTCCAGGAGGTTCTTCTTCCCCTCACCGGTGACATTGAACGGAGAGGCCTCAAGCGCTGAGAGAAACGACTCATAGCTGTCCTTTATCAGATCTGATATCATATCCCCTTCAGGAAGCGATAGTATGAAAACAGGCTTCGCCTTGAGATATGAAAGCAGCTGATAGCGGTAGAAGGATACAAACTCAAGCGTGAGATCTATGCCGTCAAGCCTGGACAGGAATGCGTTCACATATGATTCGAAAGCGGCGGCAAGCTCATTTCTCCTCGCTTCTGCAGAACCTTCCTTGTATCTGATAACACTAAGCGCATTTTTCATATCGCGATCCTTCACCTGATAAGATAATAAGAAAAGCGGAAAAGTGAAGACTAGATGAAGAATAACTTTCCATTACTCACTTGCCGTTTCATCTGCCTCTTTGTATATTCCTTAATGGTCGATGACCAAGATTACTTTCAGAGGTGAGCAACATGAAGATCAATCCACTTGGTGACAGAGTACTTGTCAAGGCAAAGGCTGTTGAGGAAAAGACAGCATCAGGTATCTATATTCCACAGACAGCACAGGAAAAGACACAGATCGCGACAGTCGTCGCTATCGGAGATGACGAGTCGATCAAGGTAAAGGTCGGCGATGAGGTCATCCACGACAAGTATGCAGGAACTCAGTTCAAGGATAACGGAGAGGAGTATCTCATCCTCAACTATGCTGATATCCTGGCTGTCATCGGCTGACAGCAGAGCCATATGCTAGCCTCTTCTCATCAAGGGAAGAGGTTTTTTTGTTCAGAATAGGAATCTCTCTATCTTGTCAGGTATGTTGCATAGCCTGGCATCATCGGGGAAATAGCACTGCGGAAGCGAAGAGAGCATCACACGTCCGTAATATGTGCTTATCACGCGGTTGTCCAGTATGACGACGACGCCCTTGTCATCCTCGCTCCTTATAAGACGCCCTATCCCCTGCTTGAGCCTGAGCGTGGCTTCGGGCAGAGCTATCTCCATGAATGGCTTTCCGCCGTTCTTCTCGACATATCTTGCCCGCGCAGCCTCAACAGGTGTCGAAGGAACCGCGAACGGAAGCTTGACTATTATGACAAGCCGCAGGGTGTCGCCGGGGGCATCTATCCCCTCCCAGAATGATGATACGGCAAAAAGCGAGCTGTCCCTGTTCTCGCGGAAAGCTGAGAGAAGCGCAGCACGCGATGCCTTGTCATCCTGGATCAGCAGGTCCTCTATATCATCCCTGACCATCATGTAGACAGAGCGCATCATCTCCTTTGACGTGAAAAGGACAAGAGCCCCGCCTGATGCTGATGCTATCGCCTGCCTGACGCTGTCCGCAACATAACCCGCATAGCTCTGGCTCTCTGACCTCACGAATGACGCGCCGTCCTGCGGGACAAGGAGCATCAGGTTCCGGCTGTACTCAAAAGGCGACTGGAACATGGCTGAGAGCATCCTGTCCCTGTCTTCAGCAAGCCCGGACCTCTTGGCGAAATACTCAAAGGATCCTCCTACAGACAGCGTTGCGGAAGAATATATGACAGATGAAAGCTTTGAAAGAAGAAGACGGTACAGCACCGGTCCTGTGTCCATAGGCGAAAGCTTTATCTCCCACCTGTCTCCCCTGGCCCTGGCATACGCGATGGTACGGTCCCAGTCCGAGAAGCGTATGAAATCAAGAAGTATCTCAGCATATGCCGAGAGTGTCGAGAGATACCTCATCAGAAGCTCAAGATATACCACGTTCTCTTCCGCAGGATTCTCCCTGTATCCTGAATATGCCTCGGCCTGCATCCTTCTCAGCTCATCCGCTATAGCCTCACCCTCACGCAGCCTTGTCCTGTTGGAATTGTAGAACTCCTCGGTAAGCAGGAACTCAGGACCCTTTTCCGCGAAGACCTCTGAAAGGAGCCTGTCATACTGCTGCATAAGAGTCCTGACATGCGCAGCTATCTCACGGATCCTAGCACCGGTGCCCTTGCTCTTCTCCTCGACGGAAAGGAAATCGAGGATTGATGCCGAACCGAAGCGCTTCTCACGCCGCGTGAGATAATCAAGGTAACGGTTCACGCTGTCAGAGGAATAAGAGAGTGAGAGGACATCTGTGGCTTCAGACTCTATATGGTGGGCCTCATCTATGACAGCAACCTGATAGGAAGGGAGCACGGCATCCTCGTCAAAGCCCTTCTCCGTCTCATCCCTGTTCTTGGCATCGAGCAGCAGCAGATGATGGTTCGTAACGATCACCCGGGCCTTGAGGGCCTTCCTTCTCGCTGAATAGAAATAGCACTGGGAATAGAACGGGCAGCGGAATGAAGGACAGTCCTTCTCATCTGACGAAAGCGGTGGGAATAGCCTTCCTACGCTCTCATCATCAATCTCCGCCGACGCTCCTGTCTCCGTTGACTCAGCCCAGGCATCGAATGCCTCCTCTGCCTTGCCTGTCTTTATTCCAAGAGCCTTCTTCTCAAGCCTTGACTCTTCCCAGCGCCTCATGCAGAGGTAGTTCGATCGTCCGAAGAGGATCGCTGTGCTGACATCGCAGCCGAGAGCCTTCTTCATCAGAGGTATATCCTTGTCATAAAGCTGCTTCTCAAGCGTTATCGTCGATGTCGAGACGATATATGCAGAGCTCTCGTCATTCATTGCCGCAAGGAATACTGGCGCAAGATATGCAAAGCTCTTGCCGATCCCGGTTCCAGCCTCAGCCACGAGGTGTTTATGCTCATCGATTGCCTTCTCCACAAGCTCTGCCATCTCAAGCTGACCGTCGCGGAAGGAATAGGAAGGAAGCGCTGAATCCAGCTCCCCTCCCGGTGAGAATATCGACTGTATGTCCATCACTCGTCCTTGCCGGAGTACTCTGCGAGCTTCCTGTGAAGTGTCTTCCTCCCGATCCCGAGAAGATCCGCGGCCTTCGTCTTGTTTCCGTTGCAGAACGATATAGTGTCCTCTATAAGGCGCTTCTCAGCAGCATCAAGGGTTATCGGAAGAGTGAGCGTCACAGAACTCTCGCTGCTGCGCTCCCGTATCTGGGATGGCAGGTCATCGACATCGATCACATGGCCGCGGCAGAGGACCACAGCTGCTTCTATGCTGTTCCTGAGCTCCCTGACATTCCCTGGCCAGGAGTATGAATAGAGCGCCTTCCTTGCCTGTGGGGTAAATCCCTCTATCTTCCTTCCATCCTCGCTGTTGAATGTCTTCAGGAAGTCCTGTGAGAGCAGCTCTATATCCTCCTTCCTCTCCCTAAGCGGCGGAACTGTTATATGCACTACGTTGAGCCTGTAATAGAGATCCTCACGGAAACGTCCTGCCTTGACCTCCTCTGCCAGGTCCCTGTTCGTCGCGCATATCACACGGACATCGACTGTTATCGTCTTCTCTCCGCCGACGCGCTCGAACTGCCGTTCCTGGAGCACGCGCAGAAGCTTCACCTGAGTCGCTGCATCTATCTCGCCTATCTCATCAAGGAATAAAGTGCCTGTGTCAGCGAGCTCGAAACGTCCCTTCTTCTGGGCGACAGCACCTGTGAAGGCACCCTTCTCATGGCCGAAAAGCTCATCCTCCAGAAGCGAAGAGGAAAGGGATGCGCAGTGTACCTTGATAAATGGCTTGCCGTGCCTGTCGGACAGGGCTTCGATAGCATCAGCCACAAGCTCCTTTCCTGTCCCTGACTCACCTGTCACAAGCACAGTGGCCCGGGTGGATGCGACCTGGTTTATTATCTGCAGCAGCTCTGATATCTTCCCGGATTTCCCTATTATCCGGCCATATCCCTGCTGCTTCTTCAGCTTGTCTATCTCCTCGGCAAGCTTCCTGTTCTGCTCTGCGAGCGTTGATGCCGCTATGCTCTTCCTTACGACAAGGAGAAGCTTGTCGATATCGACAGGCTTGGTGAAGAAATCTATCGCGCCGTCCCTCATCGTCTCGACAGCTGTCTCGATTGTCCCATGCCCTGTCAGGACTATGACAGGAAGCGTGGGATATGCGCTTGTCATGCGCTTGAGAAGCTCATAGCCATCCATCTCAGGCATCCTGAGGTCTGTTATGACAAGATCCACATTGTTCTTGTTCACAAGGTCCCAGGCCTCCTTGCCGTTTGATGCGGCAATCACCGAATAGCCTTCATCCTCAAAGGCGATCTCAAGGCCGGACCTTATGTTCTTCTCGTCATCGACTATCAATATGGTCGCCATCAGTCATCCTCCTTGCTTACAAGCGCTTTCCTCTGGCTTCTCGGCACAGGCAGCTTTATCGTGAATACAGTACCCTTGCCCATCTCAGAGGTCACGAAGATATCCCCATGATGCTCCTTGACGACTTTGTAGACAACCGTGAGGCCGAGCCCTGTCCCGCTTGCCTTTGTCGTGAAATACGGCTCGAATATCTTGGAAAGGCTCTCCTCGTCTATTCCTGTGCCGTTATCCTCTATCCTGATGACCTCGAAATCACCATCCAGCTTCGTGGATATCCTGAGCACTCCACCGCCTGGCATGGCTGAGAAAGCATTCTCGACTATATTAAGCAGGCTCTGCCTCATATAGCGCTGGTCTATCTCGACAGATGGAAGATATCTCTCCAGATCTGTCTTTATCTCTATCTTCTTGTCGCTTGCCTCAGGCGAGAGGAACACGACAAGATCCTCAAGCACTGAGTTGATGGATCCAAGTATGAGCTCGACGTTCATCGGGCGCACGGCGAAAAGGAAATCAACTGCTATCGAGTTGAGATGGTCTATCTCCTCGTCAAGGACGGAAAGGTATCTGTCAGCATCTGCCTCCCCGAGCTTTCCCTTGCTGCGGAAAGCCTTCCTCAGGAGCTGCAGATGTATCTTCATCGCGGCCAGGGGATTCTTTATCTCATGGGCAATCCCTGCAGCCATGGTCGTCATTGAGGCAAGCGACTCGGACCGGCGCAGCTTCGTCTCCTTGTTTATCTCATCTGTTATGTCGCGGATCATTATGTCGGTAAGTGGCTCATCAGCGACCTCGAATGGATGGAAGCTCACGCGCATCACGCTTGTGCCGTCACCTGACTGGAACGCAAAGTCCCTTGCCTCTGCCCTCTCCTTTCCTGACAGCACTGAGATGATATATCCCTTGACATCCTTGTCGAAGATCGCGTTCTCGATCTTCACTCCCTCGCGGAGCTTGTATCTCCTGTCTGCAGGAATGAGCCTTGAAGTCGCCTTTGATACAAACACGACATGGTGATCGCCTGCCACTACCACATGGCCTTCGGCAAGGTCATCGAGCAAGGCACGGTATATATCTGATTCATGTATCCCCTCGGCTATCAGCTTCTCAAGCTCTGAGAGCGGAAACTGATCGATGCTGCCGACTACTTTCCTGAGCAGCTTAGTTGACACCTGAAACCTCCCTTAGCACAAGGTCGAGCGACATGCGCATAGGCATGTTGTATGTCTGGCTCCTTGCCAGGCCTTCTGAGAATATGCGGTATATGCGCCTGGCTCTTCCATTGTCTATCTTCCCATCCCTCAGCACCTTGCCAAGGCGGGAGAGGATCGATGATGAGAAATATTCATATCCAGCCATCTTCTCCAAGGCTGAGAACATCTCATCCTCCTGCTTGAGCGGCAGCATCCTGCCTTCCAGAAGGGCATTGAAGTACAGGTCAAGATAGCCTGCCATGGCTTTTCGTCCGTCATCATCCTCCCCTGCCTCGAAGAAGAACTGGTCAAATGAGTCATAGCTGCCATAGACAGAGAACTTCTTGCCGATGAACTGCGATACCTTCTCTGGAGGAAGCTCCGGGAACGAGAACTTGCGGCAGCGTGAGAGTATCGTCTCAAGCAGCCTCGACGGGCTCTTCGACACAAGTATGAGATGAGAGTGCTGCGGCGGCTCCTCGAGAAGCTTCAGAAGGCTGTTCTTCGCACCTTCGGCGTAATCCTCGGCATTCTCGAATATCACGACCTTCTCGTCTATGCCCTCCTGGAGCCATGACTGCGTTGCCCTTATCTCCTCTATCGTAGCGCCACCGCTCTTCTTCCCTACGCTGATGACAGCATCTGTAAGATAGCTGCTTATCTCGGCTACAGTCTCCTTTATCTCGCTCTCGCTGTACTCCCTGTCATCCTCGATTCCGATAAGACGTTCATCTATCAGGGATGCTACCGCGCTTATCGACCTGTCCCCGTCCGTCCTGTCATTGCGTCCAAGCCTGCTGACGCCTGATGCCTCCCTGTGGAGCTCCGCGACTGAGCTGTGGTACTGCATGAGCACTTTCCTGACGGTCTCTATATAGAATCTGCGGGCTCTGTCGTTGCGCTGCCTGAGAAAGAGAGCTGCAGCTGCCACAAGCTCAACCTTGAGCGGCCGCGAGAGGAAAAGCGATATCTGCCGGGATGAAAGCGAGGCCCTCTTCTCCGCCTCGCCTGTAAGGAGGAAAGCCAGGTCCAGCGCAGCTGTCAGGCGACTTGAGCCTTTATTGCCAGAGAAAAGGATCGTCTGGGGAAGCATCCCCCTCTCCAGAACGCCCTCGATGGTCCCAGCCATCGCCCTCTGGGTTTCCTTCAGGGCCTCAAACGCCATTGATGGCTCCCATGAAAGAATCCTTCAATGACGGGAACAGAGGCTCTATTATCTCATGGATTATTATGCTCTGTCCTGTCAGCGATGAGATATCCACGAAGCTCTGGAAGTTCAGCACCGCGAGGATTATCGAGATCGTTATCGACGAGGCTGCAAGGCCCCATATGAAGCCGAGTATGGAGTCAATGGCACGCAGATGGCTGCTTGCGCCAAGGATGTTGGCAAGCTGTGAGCCTAATATGCAGACGATGACATACACGGCAAGGGAGAGCACGACAAAGACTATCAATGTGCACAAGAAGAGCGGCACATCGGTCCTGTCTGCCATGAAAGCGGCAAGGTTCTTCGTGAAAAGAAGGGAAACCGGCATCGCGACAAGAAGCCCCACGAGCCTTGTTGCCGATACGCTGAAGCCTGTTATGCACCCTGATATAGCCCCTATCAGGATGATTGCAAGTGTTATGATATCAAGGATCCCGAATGTCAGGGTCCCTATAGAGAAAGTCCAGTCCATAGCAGAATGATAACCCAAATCAGAAGAAGTTTATATACACCTCTGCCGAAGCTCTTTCCAGACTTTCTCCCGCTTATCTACTCACTTTCGCATTTTTTGACTAATATTAGGACATGGCTAAATTCTGGGCAGCCCTGTTCGGGGGCACTAAGCATGATAAGGATATGAAGAGGCTTTCCCCTATCGTGGAGAGCGTCAAGAAGGAATATGGATGGGCCGAAAGCCTGAGCGATGATGATTTCCCAAGGATCACAGCAGAATGGAAGGAAGAGGTGCAGAGCGGAAGGAAGACGCTTGATGAACTTCTTCCAAAGGCATTCGCCCTGGTACGCGAAGCAGCGGGAAGGACCCTTGGAGAGAGACATTACGACGTGCAGATAATGGGTGCAATCGTGCTCCATCAGGGCTTGATCCTCGAAATGAAGACTGGAGAGGGAAAGACGCTCACATCTGTACCTGCAGCCTATCTCAACGCGCTTGAGGGAAAAGGCGTCCATATCGTCACAGTCAACGATTACCTTGCGCAGCGTGACGCCGAGTGGATGGGACAGGTCTATTCATTTCTCGGCATGAGGACTGGAGTCATATTCGCAGGACAGGACGACCAGAGGAAGAGAGAGGCATACAGCGCTGATGTCACCTATGGCACGAACAACGAGTTCGGATTCGACTACCTCCGCGACAACCTGAAGGGATCGCTGCAGGCAAAGCTCCAGGCAAAGCATCATTACGCCATTGTCGATGAGATCGACTCAATACTCATAGATGAGGCGCGTACCCCTCTCATAATATCAGGCCAGGCCGACGATGACACACCGAAGGTGAAGGCCGCAAGGGCAGTCGTCCCCTATCTCAAGGAATGCGAGAAGGATCCAGAGACAGGTACATACTACGAGCTCACGGCCATGGAGAAGCTTGACAGGGCAACATATGCGGCCTTTGACGAGAAGGGAGACTACAAGCTTGATGAAAAGGGAAAGAAGGTCACGTTCACGAAAGACGGAATGACTCATATCGAGGAGGCGCTGAGGAAGATCGGCGCGCTGCTTCCCTCCAAGGACGACGAGGGGAACACTGTGTACTCACTCTACGATGACCAGAACTTCGAGCTTGTGCATTATGTCACGCAGGCTGTCCGCGCACAGTATATGTACCAGAGGGATACGGATTACATAGTCAAGGATGGAGAGGTCCAGATAGTCGATGAGTTCACTGGGCGTGTCCTTCCCGGCCGAAGGTATTCAGAAGGCCTTCATCAGGCCATAGAGGCTAAGGAGAACGTAATGGTCAGAGGCCAGTCGAAGACATTCGCGACCATAACGTTCCAGAACTTCTTCCGCATGTATGACAAGCTTTCAGGCATGACAGGAACGGCAGATACCGAAGCGACGGAGTTCAAGCAGATATACGGCATGGATGTCGTCGTCATACCGACAAACGTCCCTGTTCAGAGAAAGGATCTTCCGGACCTGACATTCTACAGCGAGGAGCAGAAGTTCGCGGCCATCGCAAAGGATGTGAAGAGGATACACGAGACAGGGCAGCCAATACTCATCGGCACCACATCAATCGAGAAATCAGAGAGGCTCTCAAGGCTTCTTACAAGGGAAGGCATCAGGCATGAGGTGCTGAACGCGAAGAACCACGCGCGAGAGGCCTTCATAATCGGAGAGGCGGGAGCCAAAGGCGCTGTGACAATCGCGACCAACATGGCAGGCCGTGGCACAGACATAAAGCTTGGAGGATCTCCACAGCATCTTGCGATGAAGAAAGCTGGAAGCGAGGCATCCCCGGAAGAGCTCAGGAAAGCGCTGGATGCCATCATGCCTGAGTACAGGAAGGCCTACGAAGAGGTGAAATCGCTTGGAGGGCTCTACATAATAGGATCTGAGCGCCATGAGTCAAGACGCATCGACAACCAGCTCAGAGGAAGATCCGGAAGGCAGGGAGATCCTGGTGTCAGCCAGTTCTACATCTCCCTGGATGACCCTCTCATGCGCCTTTTCGCAAAGGAAGGGCTGAAGGAAATGATAGGCCGGCTCGGACTCAAGGATGGCGAGCCAATCCATCACAAGATGCTCGACAACGCTATCGAGAACGCTCAGAAGCGTGTCGAGGAACGGAACTTCGAGATAAGGAAGAAGCTCCTTGAATATGATGATGTCCTCAATGAACAGAGGAACTTCATATACTCTGAGCGTGACAGGATCCTTGCTGCCGAAGATCTGTCAGACCGTGTGATCGACAACTCAAAGGAGCTTGCGAAGGAGGCATATGAGGCAGCTGCGGGAGATAAGGATAAGTTCATCGAGTACTATCAGAGGATATTCTCATCCGCGCCAGATCCGCAGCTCGGCTTTGATATAGCAAAGATACAGCAGGCCATCGAGGACAATATAAGGGAGAAGGAAGCAAAGGTCGGCAAGCCTAACTTCAATGCGTTCATACGTTTTGTCTATCTCAGGAATATAGACAAGAGGTGGATTGACCATCTCGATGCGCTGGAGGATCTCAGGGAAGCTGCGTCACTCATGAGCTATGCGCAGAAGAACCCTCTGGTGGAATACAAGAACACAGCATCTGAGGCGTTCGATGAGCTGATTGAGAACATCACGGAGACTGTGTGCAGGACAGTTGTTGCAGTCAAGGTCAATGTGCAGCCGCGCAGTGCGCAGAGGATGCCTGATGCAAGGATGCAGGCAACACACCAGTCACCAGGGCCTACCCTGCAGCAGCGCCCCAACCAGCCGATAAACACAGCTGTGACAAGCCGTGCACAGGC
>CASFMA010000065.1 GCA_949295675.1 uncultured Spirochaetales bacterium
CTGTCCTGATGTACCTTATGGCCGTTGCGGGGATGACCTTCTTGGCGCTCATCTTCAGGGCGCCTGCAAGGACGCAGATGGTTGAGAACGGCAGTGGGAAGAATCCGGCAAGGACGACGAATGCCGTGCCGTACTTCCTTATGTACGCGCCCCACTTCGCCTCAGCCTTCTCGGTGTATCTCTTGATGATCGGTATCCTATGCAGAAGGAGGCCTATCGCGTAGCTCGTGATGCCTCCGAGAGCAGATGCGGTTCCGATGACTGGGATCACGATCCACGGGCTCATCGACGCGACGATCGGATAAACGAAGTCAGGGGACAGCGGCAGTATCAGGGTGTCCACGATGTAGACATAGAGGAATATCCCTGTCAGGCCGAAACGCTCGTCGAACCAGTCGACGGCCAGCGAGTAGTTCTCGCCACCTATGAACTTCAGGACCAGGAAGAATCCCAGGAAGATCAGGAGGATCGGCACAGTGCCGATCAAAGCGATCTTCTTCCAATTCAGGTGGACTTCCTTCTTCTCCACGTCCCTGTTGCCGATATCTTCCTCAGATCCCTGCTTCCGTGCAGCTTCACCCATTCAGCAAAACTCCTGCTTCCTTGATCATCGAATGAACATCCCCAGACGCGGATCCGCGGAAGAACCTTCCCCTTCCACCCCCTCTGATGGAATATGCGGATAGACCTGCCTTGAGCGTCCTGAACCCTTCTTCAGCTCCATGAAACATGAAACGTCCATTTCCGTCAACAACGAAGAGGACATCCTCATCATCCTCGCCAAGGACTTCATCGAAGAAGGAGATATCGAGATCCGTCATGAATATAGTGGCTTCGCCGGGCTTAGAGGATATCTTCCTGAGCGAATACTCGAGGAATGCAGCCTTCCTTCCCATGTTCTTCACAGACCGCCTGAGCTCCGCATTCTCAGAGGAGAGCTTCTCCGCCGCTTCCACGATGCCATCTGGCTCCGCGGAGAGGAGCGTGGAGAGTTCCGAAACGATCCGCCTGTTGCCGCGCCTGTATGCAACCGAAAGATCCGCACACTTCCACATCGTCCTCACATGGCCGCGGATCTTCTCGAAGCCGAAGTACTGGATCTCTCCTATCTCGCGCGTCGATCGGACGTGCACACCACCGCAGGCGACGGCATCGAGACAATCTATGAATACGACTTTTACTGGGCCTGAGACCTTGATCGAACGGCGCATATGGAGCGCCTCCGCATCCTCATGGCTCATCTCGCGCTGCTCGATGCGCCTGCCATCCCTTATGGCTTCATTCGCCTCATCCTCGACGGAGAGAAGGACATCCTCATCGATCGAGTCCGTATCCGATTCGATGGAGATGAAGCTTTCGCCCAAGTGCACCGACACCGTTCCGATGCCGTGCCTGAAGAGGATTGCGGAGAGGAGGTGCTGGGCGCTATGGGCCTTCATATATGCATACCTATGGTCCCAATCCAGCGACAGGAGCGCCTTCGTTCCGACCGCTGGCTTGTCGCCATCGATGATATGCAATGGCTCCCCATCGTCATCCTTGACCGTATCGACGATGCGGAAATCTCCGAAGAAGCCCCTATCTCCCGGCTGTCCGCCAGCCTCAGGATAGAACACCGTACGATCAAGCTTGATGCCACAATCGCTGACGGAGATCACCGTCGCTTCGGTCTCGCGGAGGTATCCGTCGCTGTAATAGAGCTTATCTGACATTTCTCTCCTCTCCTACCATCCTCGCCACAGGCAGCCTCCACTTGAGGCGATATCCGAGGATCCTCAGCAGCGTAGTGAATGCCGCTGTCGAATACATAAGCACATCTCCGGATACCCCGATATTGAAGAGGATCACGAAAAGAAGTCCTCCGAGGATGGAGGCGGAAGCATAGAAGTCCGACGTCAGCACCATCGGTATCTCATGGCAGAAGACATCGCGGAGCACGCCTCCACCGACAGCGCCGAAGACGCCGCTGGCCATGACGCCGATGGCACCAAGCCCAAGCGCTTCCGCCTTGACGCATCCGATGGCTGTGAAGACGCCCAATCCAATGGCATCGAAGTACTGGATGATCGCCCAGCGACCGATCGTCTTGGGGCTGAGCAGGAAGACCAGAACGCCCATCGCAATGCAGACAAGGACATATGCATTGTCCCTGAACACAGCTATGGGGAATATGCCCAGGAGCGTGTCGCGGAGCATGCCTCCGCCACAGCCTACGGTGATCGCGAAGACGATGACTCCGAGGAAATCAAGCCTGTTCCTTACACCCTTGACGGCACCGGTTATCGCGAAGATGGCCGTGCCGAAGATATCGAAAGCATAGACGATGCCGCTGTCCATAACAGCTGTAGCCTATCCAAAACGCCCTACAGCGGCAACTGCTGTAGCCGAGCCGCCCGCGTTTGGATATATTCAGGGCATGGGAAAGATAAGAAGCGCATGGGAGATCGCCCTCGAACGCACTGAGGGGCTCCAGATAGATAAGGACAGGATCAGGGAGAAGGCGGACATCGATAGTGCCCGCAAGGCTGCAGGACAGTTCCTCTCGGATGACGATGGAATCGATGAAGGAAAGCTCCGCGAAGAGCTCTCGAGGCTCAACGCCAAGGCGTCAGCGAAGGCCCTGATGATGACGGCCACAGCGAACATCTCGCTCCCGCTCACCGAAGAAGAGATCGACAACAAGAGGCTCGGCAAGGTGAAGACACTCGTATCGATCGCTGCTGGCGGCAATCCGAACGCCGCGGCACTGATGGAGGAGCTGGAGGCATTCATCAGGCAGTATCCAAAGCACAGGAAGGACCTGATGGAGAAGATGAAGGCACAGTACAAGCCGGTGCTTGAGGAGAAGTCTGCAAAGCTTTCCAGGCAGTATGGGACGGAGGTCCACCTCTCCTACGAGAACGACAAGGAGTTCATGGAGGCTGCGCGCAGCAACCTTGAGCGTCTCGAGAACCAGTACGAGGCAACGCTCACGAACGCGAAGAAGCAGCTTGGCGACTTGGTAGAAGGCTGAAGCAAGCATTGATGCGGACAGCGGATGTTGCACTTGCCTTGTCAAACAAGGCGCTGAAGTGACAAGCGAAGTGCAACGTTGACATGGCAACTGCAACAAGACAGAGTAACTGCAGCATCGAACCATGAGAAACAGGCATTCAATTGCATGAATAAGGCTCGATGATGCTATAATCACAGGTGCAGAGACAGACATTGGCGCATGACGAAGCGCGGGTAGAGCAGATCCCGGTTTTTCGCCAAAGAGAATGCAACCCGTAATCCAGCGGCAATGGAATCGTCGGCCCATGGTCAGCTGCTATGTTATTTCAGGAGCTCTGGCTTGAGGATTATCTCCCTGGCGGGGATCCTCTGGATGCCGAGCTTCTGAAGCGTTTCCTCCCCGTAGATCAGGGCAAACAGATCATACGGGGATTTTCCATTCAATCCTTCCCTTGCATATGAGTTTATGTGACTCATCATCAGAGAGATCTTCGGTTGGGAAAGCGGGATGTCGGAGCCCTTGGGAATGACCCTGCGAATGAACTCGTGGTTGACCTCGCAGGCGCCCTTCTCGAAGCTTGCGCCCGCGTGGCAGTAGAACACCAATGTCCTCAGGATGTTCCCGTCATGCGGCTCCTCCTCAATTGCTCTCGGATTAGAGAACTCTGATCCGTTGTCAGTGAGTATGACTGGAAACATAACGTGGAACAGATAGGATCCGATCATCTCTTCGATCCGGTTGAATGCATCTATGACAGAAGCTGAGTCATTGCGTTCCCTGACGAAGGCCAGCATGAGGTTTGAGACAGTGAAGTGAATGGTAAGAAGGCAGGGACCACCTTTTCTTCCTTCAACCGTATCCATCTGTACGACAGCAGTATCTGGATGCAGATCCATATAAGACCTGAAATCCTCATAAGACCTGCCTATGCGGCATCTCTTATCGACTTTCAGTACCTGACTGCTTCCCTTCTTCCTTGGTCTATACCGTACTTTCCGTACCAGATCTATGTTCCTCACATCAGGGAAGATGCATGAATCCACATAGCGGTATATTGTCCTCTCCGAATACCCGAATGCTTCCTCTCCTCCATTGGAGAGAATGATGTTATGGATAGATTGTCCCTTGGATACACCAGCCGAAAGGATTTCATTCAGCCTTAGGACCTCTTCCTTTTCCATCGAATACCCGCTTCGTGATTCAGATCGTCGATTACTGCTTCTCTCATCCGCACTATTGGGATTGTAGATATACCTGTTCTCTGAATCGCAGTGGGATCTCTTACTGCAGCTGTTGCAGACATATGGGGAGGATGAGAGTCGCTGGCATTCATATGCAATGTACTGAGGACAATCTGGATTGCATCCTTTTTCACATCTCCAGCAGCTCTTTCTGAGGCATGCGCTGCCGCATGCTCCTTGCATAAGGCATTCCTCCTTCTTCCTGGCACACCTCTTCGTCCGTCCGGTATATGAGCATGGTTTTGCTTCCCTGTTCCTTTTTATCTCACGGACCACCGTGCTTCGATTCTTGCCAATGGCCCTTCCGATCTCACTCAGGCTTTCATTCCTGTTCAGCCCTTCGTATATGCGCAGTCTGTCTTCTTTGGTCAGCTGTTTGTACATTATTCCCTCCTTTATTCTGCTGACCATGGGCTTATTTGATTGTATCAGGTGCTGTCTCAGATATTGCAACAGATCCTTTTCTCTCTTTTGTCAGAGTTACTGCACGCCTTCTCTGGTTATCTGTTGCACTTAGATTGTCATTTCAAAGCAGCTGCCGTAACGCAAATATTTCTTGACGGCAGCAATGTTCAATGATAGCCTTTAGGCAAGAAAGGGCAGGAAAACAACCTGCAGAAAACATTGATAAGGTACACCCTGAAGTACCGACGGACCATCAGGATGGATGGGAAATAGCGGATGGTACTCTGCTATAGGGGCCGAGCTGGGATGTCCCCGGAACATCACAGCAGTCGTGGAGACGACTTAAAACAAACGTTGGCTCTGGGAAAATCATAAATCCGGAGCATTAGAGGGCTGTTCTATAGATCGGAACAGCCTTTTGCATTGCAATGCGGCCTCTTGCGAAGCCGCAGCATATCACTTCCAGTAACTGGCCATCCTCTTTCTAAGTGAATCGCGGTAGCCATCCCAGTCAGAGATCGGGAAACGTGCGACGCCATCCTCGACAGCGGCTTTCGCTACTGCTGCAGCCTCGTATTCAATAACGCGGGGATCAAACGGCTTAGGTACTATATACTCACGTCCGAAGGAGAAGTCCTTGCCGCCATATGCCCTTCTGACCTCAGCGGGCACAGGTTCCTTCGCAAGGGATGCAAGCGCCTTTGCGGCAGCCATCTTCATATTCTCCGTTATGCGCGAGGCCCTCACGTCCAGTGCGCCACGGAATATGAAAGGAAATCCAAGCACGTTGTTTATCTGATTAGGATAGTCAGATCGTCCTGTTGCCATTATGACATCATCACGGGCCGCAATGGCTTCCTCATATGTTATCTCAGGATCAGGATTGGCCATAGCAAAGACAATCGGATCATGTGCCATTGTCTTCAGCATATCGCCGGAAAGCACACCCTTGACTGAAAGCCCCATGAATACATCAGCGCCCTCAACAGCCTCGCTGAGCGTCCTCTTATCTGTATCAGCGGCAAATTCAGCCTTCTCTTCGGTAAGCCCTTCCCTTCCCTTGAATATGACACCGCGGCTATCAAGCATGGTGAGGTTCTCCTTCCTCACGCCAGCCATCATGAACATCCTTGCGCAGGAGATTCCAGCAGCTCCTGCTCCATTGACGACAACCTTCATATCCTCAAGCCTGCGCCCTGTAAGCTCCGCTGCATTCATAAGCCCTGCGGTCGCTATTATCGCAGTCCCATGCTGATCGTCATGGAAGACAGGAATCGGGCAACGCTCTATAAGGGCCTTCTCGATCCTGAAGCACTCAGGGCCCTTTATGTCCTCAAGATTTATGCCGCCGAAAGTCGGTGCGATTGCCGCCACGATATCTATAAGCTTCTCAGGATCCTTCTCATTGATCTCGATATCAAACACATCGATATCCGCAAACCTCTTGAACAGGACTCCTTTCCCTTCCATCACAGGCTTGGATGCAAGAGCTCCCCTGTCCCCAAGTCCGAGTATTGCCGTTCCATTGGATATCACAGCGACAAGATTGCCCTTTGCAGTATATTTATATGCGTTCTCGGCATCTTCCTCTATCTTCAGCACAGGCTTGGCCACCCCTGGGGTATATGCAAGTGCAAGATCCTCTGCAGTCCTGCAAGGTTTAGTAGGCACTACAGATATCTTCCCTGGTACCCCATCTGCCTCATGATACGCCAAAGCCTTCTTCTCAAGATTATCCATATATCCTCCTCATAGCATGATTGTCCAGTCAAGTCTATCAGTGAAAGAGACAAGTGTCCTGTACAGCTTGTCAGGCCAGGCTATGCGCAGCCTCTTGTCTGTTATCTCGATATCCTCAATGCTTACATCGGCAACACCGGAAAGCACAATGCGCCAGCCATCGAAAGCAAGAGTGCCATCCTCATATCCAGGCTTATCCATGGTGATGATAGACAGGACAGGCCTCTTGGCGCCAGAGACTATCTCAGATACCTCTACAGAGCTATCTGCAGGCCTTACGCTCCGGATATACGATGAGACAGTTCCTGCAGGATACGCGTTGCAGAGCTCCATCGAGACTCCGTCACTGCCAGCTTTCACGTCAACAGCACGGAACTTTGCTCCAGCTTCCTGCCCGGCGCCATCGAAGTTCACCACGTTGTGATAGAGGCTCTGCATAGGACGGAGCGTATAGCGATCCTTGCTGAATGTCGTCAGAGTGTATGTCTCGACTCCTATATCAGCAAGAAGCGGGTGGATGCCTTTATAAAGTATGATGCTTCCGACATCATTGTGGTTATGGCTGTCATCATTGCATCCGCCTTTCACGGCAAGGACCATATCACCGCGCCTGTAGATATACAGGCCAACGCTATCGTATCTCACAAAGGATGGCAGAGGAGAAGCTGGCGGCATTTCGCGTTCAAGCAGCTCTCCTGACATCCCGTACTCAAGATAGCAGTACCACAGGTTGTAGTCATTATCGAAAAGCTCAACAGAGTGACCTTCTGAAAGTGCCCTGCTGTACTGATCCCTGAAATCAGAGATAGCCATGCGCATAAGCTCATCATTTCCCGTGAACTGCCCAAAGAGATACTCACGGGCACCAAGCCATCCTGCACAAGGTGAGCAATCCGCAAAGTTGAGATATCTATCACCTGCAACATGGACATTGACTATATATGATGCCATCGCCCTTAGCTTCCTGTCTTCCTTCATGAAGGAAAGCGCACCTCCGGAAGCTTCATCCAGGAGTGCCAGGCAGCCAAAATAGCAAAGAGGCGCGGCATGCCAGTACTGGGCACCTTCATCGCAGCATCCATCTTCACTGTACTGGCCGTACCAGTCATCTATAGATACCGATGCCTTCTCAACGACTTCTGCCCTGACATCATCAGCGACAGGAAGCGAGAGGATGGTAAGGAGCATGTTCTGCGAGCACCAGACTGTCCAGTTGTTGAGCTTCTCCTTTCCATCGTTCCCCATCCACCAGAACCATGAGCCAAGGTAAGGGGCGATGATCCTCCGCCCTATCTCGCTTTCAATTGACAGCTTTAGCTGAGGGGTAAGGCTGTCATGAAGGATTGAATATGAAAGGGACAATATCTCAGAGGTCTCCATCGAAAAGAGATCGAGAACAGGATGGCCTGTGTCCGGGACCAGAAGCTGCGGAGTATCACGGACATATGTGTTATGAGCGGGAATCACCCAGGCAGGCTCACCCAGTATTGACCAGATCTCATCCTCTATCCTGTCAAGGAACCGACCTCTGCGCTCCAGAGCCTCTGCTATCACAAGATGCGACAGCCTTCTTCTCTTACGGAAGAACGGCGTCTCGTAGACTTCCCTTGAACCTGTACGCCTGAATGCCTTGTACAAAGAGAGCGGAAGGTCATCCATACGCTCCTCAAGAAGCCTTTCCCCCTCCTCGACTGCCATTCTGGCCATTTCATCAGGAACCGACTGGAGAAGCGGGAATGAGATAGTCCCCAGCTTCCTGCCTCTCATAATCTCAGCGATCACTGTTCACCTCGTATGGCTTGCCAATCATGGCCTTCAATGACATGGGCGCTTTCTCACCGACGAATACAGCGCCTCTCAATATTCCATCCTCCACAAAATATGTCCTGCGGCTCTTCCCGCCTGATTCAACAATCCTGCTGCCCTTCAGCTCGCCGATAGATGCGACATCAAGGCCACCTATCTTCAGGATGGATGATGGAGACGATGGAACATATCCTGCACTTCCGTCCTTTATCGATGAGGCTACCGCAATCCCCATCTCACGCGCATACATCGCAAGGCCGAAGCACTGTCCATCAAGCTCTGCTGCATCACCGGCTGCATAGATCCCGGCAGCTGATGTCCTGAGGTCATGGTCAACAATTATGCCGCGGCCTGTTTTGACAGACGTTCCATGCAGGAAAGAGAAATCACAATGCACGCCGGCTGAGAATATTATCGTATCGGCGGCAAGCTGCCTTCCGTCATCGAGCAGCAATGTCCTGTCATCGGCTTCCTTGGCCTTTGCCCCTGTCACTATGGAAACGCCTTTCTCCCTGAGAAGCTCTTCAAGTAGAGAAGCCGAATCCGGATCAAGCTGCCTTGGAAGTATGGAAGCGGCAGACTCGACAACTGTGACTGGAATACTCCTGTGCCCTGCGATTGATGAAGCAAGCTCAAGCCCCAGGAGGCCTCCGCCTATGATCACGGCACTGCCATCTGCAGCAGATATGGCTTTGCCGATAGCTATGGCATCGGACATTGTCCTCAAGGAGAAATACTCCTTCCTTGTGCCCGCCAAAGGAAAGATATTGGCTTTGCTGCCTGCTGCTATCACAAGACTGTCATAAGGGACTGCAGCACCATCGGCAAGCAGGACAGAACGGTTCTTCTCATCAATGCTGACGACCTCTCCAGGCAAAAGCCGTATGCCTTTCTCCTCATACCATGACGCAGGGTGCATGAAAAGGGATTCAGGCTTTCCCCCGTTCACAACTTCCTCTATCCTCATCCTGTAATAAGGAAGGAATGGCTCATTGTTTATCAAAGTCACATCTGAGGATGCGGCTAACGACTGCGCGGCCTGGACACCTGCGATCCCAGCTCCGATTATAACGACACGATTCTCCATATACAGAAGGATAGCACAGAGAAGCTAATGATGGAAAAGGCGATGCGAGGTAAAACACATAACAATCCCCGCATCATCAGCAGCTGCTATCACCAGGTCATCCCTTGAGCTTCCGCCAGGCTCTGCGATGTAGCTCACGCCAGACCGCACAGCCCTCATGATGTTGTCAGGGAAAGGGAAGAACGCATCCGAGGCAAGAGAGACACCGCGGATACCTGCAAGATATTCCCTCCGCCTGTCACGCTCAAATGGCTGCGGCTTCTCAGAGAAATACTCTCTCCATCTATCAAGCACATCGATTTCGGGTGAATCTGAAAGATACTGCTCAATGACGTTGTCCTTGTCATTCCTCGAAATGCCTTTGCGGAAAGGAAGCGAGAGCACAGGGCTGCTCTTCCTAAGATGCCAGATATCAGCTTTATCGCCGGCGAGCCGCGTGCAATGGATCCTGGACTGCTGCCCTGCCCCGACACCTATCGTCTGGCCATGCTCTGCAAAGCATACGGAATTGGACTGGGTATACTTGAGGGACAGGAGCGCGACCTTCAAGTCCAGCATAGCGGGCTCTGTCAATGCCTTGTTCTTGGTGACGATATTGCTGAACTCCTCAGCAGATGGGGCGTAATCGTTATGCGGCTCCGAGAATGCCACGCCGAAGACAGTGCGGATCTCCTCCTCTTCCGGAACGAACGCAGGATCTGCTTTTATGATCAGATAGCAGCCCTTCTTCTTCCTTTTCAGGATCTCAAGGGCGTCCTCCTCATATCCTGGAGCGATTATCCCGTCAGATACCTCCTTTGATATCACGGCAGCTGTCGATAGATCGCAGATATCTGAAAGCGCGATGAAATCCCCGAAGGAACTCATCCTGTCCGCACCGCGGGCACGGGTATACGCCACAGCCAGCGGAGAGAGTTCCCCTGAAACGAAGTACATCCTCTTCTCTTCCTCAGAGAGAGGACATGCGACTGCAGCACCTGCCGGGGACACATGCTTGAAAGATGCCGCGGCAGGAAGTCCTGTCGCCTTTCTCAGCTCAGAGACAAGCTGCCAGCCATTGAGGGCGTCAAGCAGGTTTATATATCCAGGCCTCCCATTAAGGATATCTATAGGCAGTCCGCCGCGGCGGAACACATATGCGCCTTTCTGGTTTGGATTGAGCCCATATTTAAGATCAAGCCTTTCCACCATCCCCCTCCTTTTCGTTCAATATGCTCACCTCATCGCCATACATAGCGAACAAGGCAACCCTGAATGAGCGGCCAAGCGAATCCCACACAGCGCTGACGATATCCTCTGTGATATCAATCCTGGCAGGAATCGAATCAAAAGAAGGCAGTGGATCACCGTTTCCATTATACGTATGGATGATATGGCCTATGCCGTCCTCTTTTCCATAGCTATAGAGAAGACGCAGTACAGAATCCCCATCCTTCCTTGCTATAGACATTGAGTAACCATCATCACCCAGAACCCCGCTTATCCTTGGAGTATATGCTGGCGCATCTGGTTCATATGCGAATCTTATGAGCGCATCTGACATATCACCTCCTGAGGAGAGCGTATCATAGATAACATCTGTATGCTCTCCATTGGTGCAGATTATCTTATCGCCAATCATGCAAAGTGCATTGTATATGATCAATGAAGGATCCTCTACCTTTGATTCATCATAAGGAAAAGTCCGCACAATGCCATCTGTCATGCGGATGACCCTGTTCCTGCTGTTCTCGCTTCTGCCTGTTATGGCATACAGGACCAATCTGCGGCCATCTTTGCCATATCCCATGATAATAATCCTTCCTGGATAATCTATTCCCCGAAGATATTCATCAGCTTTCATGCCATCATGTTGGGCCCAAAATCCACGTTATTCAATAACAGCAGGCAGCATATGATTAATTTACATCAAATTAACCTCACCATCCTCATCCGATAACGATGCGCATATATAAATCGTTGCAGGTTAGCATCGTGGACATAAGGCTGGAAAACATCACCAAGTCATTCGGCGGCAGGAAAGTCATAGACAAGCTTTCGATGAATATAGCATCTGGGAGCTTCACGACGCTTCTTGGTCCATCAGGATGCGGCAAGACAACGCTTCTGAGGATGATTGCAGGGCTTGAGACTCCCGATGATGGGAAAATAAGCCTTGGCGGGCAATGCGTATTCTCTTCGGATGAGAAAATAAACGTGCCTCCAGAGAAGCGAGGGCTCGGATTTGTCTTCCAGGACTTTGCGCTATGGCCTCACATGAGAGTGCGTGACAATGTCGCATTTGCGCTCAGGGCACAGAAAAAGACCGATAACCTTAGATCAAAGGTACAGGATGCGCTCCATGCCGTACAGCTTGACGAATACGCTGACAGGTATCCGTCAGAGCTCTCTGGCGGGCAGCAGCAAAGGGTATCGTTTGCAAGGGCCATAGTCATGGAGCCTGAATGTATATTGTTCGATGAACCGCTATCGGCCTTGGATGCCATGCTAAGGGAGGAAATGAGGAGCGAGCTGAAGTCACTTGTCTCTGAACGCGGCATAACATCTGTATTCGTCACCCACGACCAGACGGAGGCAATGTCAATGTCTGACATGATCGCAGTGATGAACAAGGGGATAATTGAACAGTATGACTCCCCAGAAAGTCTCTACGCGAAGCCTCTGACTGTATTTGCGGCACGCTTCATAGGCACCTCGAACTGGATTGATGATCAGACGATGTTCCGTCCCGAGTCTCTTTTCTTCAGCAGGAAGGATGATTCAGACATTGAGTTCAGGACAGTTGTCCTGGATTCCGAGTTCCTTGGCTCTTCATACAGGATCCTGATGAAGCATGGAGATGAGAAGTGGACAGCAGAGTCAGCAGCGAGAATATCATCAGGTACTGAGATACCTGTTTACATAGACAAAAACTCGATCATGACAATCGGAAAGTGAGAAAAGGAAATGAAGAGAACACTGATTATTCTTGCTCTGCTTATCGCATGCGTGGGAGCTTTCGCAGCGGATGCTGATAAGGGAATCGTGACTGTCTACATGCCATCACCCGCAGGGCTTGCAAACAAGCTTGCTGCGGATTTCAAGGCAAAGACAGGGATTGAGGTCAGGACATTCCAGGGAACAACTGGCGAGATTCTTGCACGCCTTGAGACAGAGAAGGCAAACCCTGTGGCAGATGTCGTAATACTCGCCTCCTGGTCGGACGGGCTGTCTATGAAGGAAAGCGGGCAGCTTGAGCCATACACTCCGGCAAATGCCGACAAGATGGTTCCAGGATGGATTGACGAAGACTCGACTCTTTTCGGCTACAGCGCGTCAGCTGTCGGAGTGATATACAATACGCTTATCTATCCGGAACTGGATGCAGACTGGGATGGACTGGCAGATCCTGAGTTCAGGAATGACATAGCAATCCCCGATCCTGAGCTTTCGGGTGCCTGCAAGGATTTCGTCGCCGGATATGTAAATGAATATGGATGGGATACATTCGAAGCACTTGCCGGCAATGGCATGATTGTTCCGGGTGCGAACAAGGCTGCCCTTGAAGCTGTCACTACAGGAGAGGTCGGAGTGCTTATCGCCGGTGTTGACTACAATGCCTATTCGTCAATGGCTGCAGGCGAGCCGCTAGCAATCTACTACCCTGCCAGCGGCACTGTCGTGAATCCACGTCCTGCAATGATAATGAAGACAGCTCCTGACATGGAGAATGCCAAGGCATTCGTCGATTACCTCCTTTCAGACGATGCCCAGAAGATGGTGGCTGATGCTTATCTTCTTCCAGGAAGAAGCGATATAGAATTCAACAACAGATCCACGCTTGCGGAAATCCCACAGATTGAATGCGACTGGGACGCAATGATGTCCATTTCATCTGATGCAGCGGCAAGGATCAATGAGCTTTGTGAGAGATAAATGAAGGGGTGCGGGCAGATGAAAGGAAAGAGAATAATCTTTGCTGCAATTATCATATTCCTTTCTCTTCTGATCATCTGTCCGCTTTTATCAATATTCGCCGAAGCTGTATTCCAGAACGGACATCTTGATTTCTCAAAGGCGATCAGTACCATAGCAGAGAGCGAGAATGCCTCGATGATATTCTCATCGCTCCTGCTGGGATTGCTGGTAGTCATAGTTTCATCGGCCATTGCGCTGCCGCTTGCATATGTTTTCTCACGGACAGAGTTCGCCAGATATCGTTTCTTCGACATAGTATTCATGATACCATTCATGACACCGCCTTATATCGCATCGATGGGCTGGATACTCTTCATGCAGAAGCGTGGCCTTATGCAGCAGCTTTTCCCCGGGCTTTCCTTCCTGACAGACTGGTTCTTCTCCCTTGGAGGACTGGTGCTTGTGATGAGCTTCCATGTCTTCCCGTTCATGATGACAATGATGAAGAACGCCATGCTGTCAGTTCCCTCTTCCCTTGATGAGGCGGGCTCTGTGCTTGGCATCCCATTCAGGACACGGCTGAGAAAGCTATTCATGCCGCTCCTTACAGGCAACTACGCGATAGGTGCGCTTCTTGTCTTCGTCAAGACCATATCTGAATATGGCACGCCTTCAACGCTCGGAAGAAGGATCGGATTTGCCGTGTTCACGACAGATATCCACCGCTATGCGACTGTCGCTCCGATAGAGCTCGGAAAATCAGCGTCGCTTGCATCTGTGCTCATAGGGCTCTGCCTTCTGATATGGATGCTGCAGAACTACATAACAGCAAGGAAAACTTATAACCTTATATCAGGGAAAGGAAGCGCAATAAGGCTAAGGAAGCTTACAGCATCCTCAAGGATAGCTATCATAGCATTCATAGCCGCTGTTGTGTTCTTCTCCATGCTGATCCCTCTCTTTTCCGTTACAGCCTCATCCCTCATAAAGCTGAGAGGCTATGGGTTACGGCCAGGTAATTTCACGATAAACAACTATATCGCGGTCTTCACAGAGGATACGCAAGGGATAAATGCCCTTCTTGTCTCAATATTCCTTGCAGTCTCATCTGCAACCATAGCGGCTATCCTCGGCACAGTGATAGTCACAGCGATCAAGGCGGCAGGAAGGAATACAGGCAAGATAATAGAAGGGATATCGCTCCTGCCCGAAATGCTTCCCAGCATAGTCCTCGTGCTTGGTATAATGCTCTTCTACAATGGCATATACAGGCTGATACCAATATACGGAACTATATGGATAATGGTATTGAGCTATGTGATACTCTTCCTTCCATATACCATCCAATACGTTACATCTTCCTATTCCCAGATAAGCCCAAGCCTGATAGCAGCGGGAAGGATCTGCGGCGCAAGCCCTGCTTATGTGTTCTTCCGCATAACGCTGCCTCTGATATCCAGGGGAATCATATCAGGGTGGATGATGACATTCATAATAGCTTTCAGGGAGCTTGTGACGCCATCGCTTATCGCTCCTACGAATACGCTGACTGTATCGACATATATCAACAGGCAGTTTGAGCAAGGAAGTGTCGGGAAAGGTATGGCAATGGCTGTAATATGTATACTGTTCAGCACTGTATCGCTCCTGATACTCAACAAGGCCATAAACAAGGAAA
>CASFMA010000066.1 GCA_949295675.1 uncultured Spirochaetales bacterium
AGTGGCCTGTCTCCCTTGGCCCTTGGCATGAAGAACGCTGTGATATAAGGCATCATGCAGGGAACTGTATTGCACGAAGAGGATGAGATATCCTCAATCTCATCAACAGGCACCCCGATGTGATACAGCCACTCCTGACAGATCTCCTTGCCGGTGCAGTCACGCATCTTCTTCCTCACGAAGTCACCTTCCTGATCAGGGAAAAGCCCATATATCCAGCCTACAAGCTCATTCCTGCCCTGCGTCCTGAACTGAGGCTGCCGATTGAATGTCCAGCTAAGAAGCCATGAAGAGTCCTTCGCTGTGACGATACCGCCTGTAACGACACGTCCTGAATATGGGTCACGCTTTGTTATCCGCTTTATATACGGCACCACCCGATCATCGCAAAGAGTCACGGTAGCGCTCATCCATGTCGTCTTACCGGGATCCGATGAGAATTTCTCGGGATGTCCGAAATCATCGCTCTGGGCAGCTATCCTTTTCCAGAGGTCCCAACCGCCTCCAGCCTTCAGCTCAGGCCTGTATTCGGCAGCACTGTCCTGGGAGCCAAGGGTGCTGTTCTCAACGCATCCGCCAGGCGTTATGAACAATAAGTCGTCATCTGAAAGAGGTATAATATGTTCCCCATCCTTGTCAGAAATGGTGATTGTAACGGCCCTCTTTTTCCCATCAGCCATAGAAAAGCGCACATCTGTCACCTTTGTCTCGGTTATTATATCAACACCGCTGTCCTCAAGATACTTCTGGAGAGGAAGTATCATTGACTCGTACTGGTTGTACTTCGTGAATCTCAATGCCTTGAAATCAGGCAGTCCATCGACATGGTGGATGTACCTTCTGATATATATCTTCATCTCAAGCGCGGAGTGCCAGTTCTCAAAGGCGAACATCGTCCTCCAGTATAGCCAGAAGTTGCTGTCCAGCACCTCCGCGGAGAATACATCCTCGATTGTCTTGTCATACAGTTCCTCATCAGGCGTGAAGAACAGCTTCATTATCTCAAGCTGAGCCTTGTCGGATAGCGCGAAAAGGCCATCTGTATGTCCATCCTCTCCCCTGTTCTCTGTAGCCCTCATCAGAGAGAAGTTCGGATCATCCTTGTTGAGATAGTAGTATTCGTCAAGCACGCTCATCCCCTCATTCTCAATCGACGGTATTGACCTGTAGAGATCCCACATGCACTCGAAATGGTTATCCATCTCACGCCCGCCACGCATGACATAGCCCAGGCCAGGGTAAAGATAGCCATCACAGGCACCGCCCAGGATGCTGTCCTTCTCTATTATGTGTACACGTGAGCCATCCACATAGGCATCGCGGATGAGAAAAGCCGCAGCTGAGAGCGCTGCAAGCCCTGATCCTATGATATATGCAGACTTCCTGTCCGCATCCGCTTTCTTCCTTGGCTTCAGGAAAGCCTCGTAATTTCCGCTTGTATGATACATTGCGTTCCTCCTGGCATGAATGTACAGGAGGCAGCAATGAGATGGTATTTACAATCTGGCCGCCCTGTCAGCATTCCTTACATCATGCTGTGATTGTAAGGAAAGAAAACGCTGTATGGCCCTTTCAAAGCTTCCGCCGACAACACACTCAATCCTCTCAACAAGCTCTTCAGGCTTCTCCCGCATGCCTCCCCTTATCCAGTCAAGCATGATGCCTATGAACGCATATGAGAAGAATGAGGATATGAAAGCTGCATCCTCTTCATTCAGCTTCGACGCATCAGGATTCTCTTCAAGCACTGATGATATAAGCGATGAGACTGGTTCGGAGAGGCTTCTCTCCAGCTGTTCTCGCGTCAATGAGCTGCAGGCGTTGAGCACGAACACATGGTTTCTCTCAACTTCCTGGAATATGGAAAGGAAACCTTCCTGCCATGTATCCTGGGTCTTCCGCCCCGAGATTATGCGGATGATATCTGAAGAGATGACCCATCCTACAAGGTCGTATATGTCTCTGAAATGATAATAGAATGTCATGCGGCTTATACCGCACCTCTCTGATATATCGCTGACTGTGATACGTGAAAGCGGCTTCTCATTCAGCATGCTCTTGAGCGTGGAGGCTATAGCATTCCTTGTCAGATCATTCATATATAGAACATTGCACAACAAGGTGAGAAAGGCAAGATTATCCTCCTCATATCCATATATAGAGCATGCAAGAAGCCATTTCCTTAGCTGCAGGCTTTGCCTGTTGCCTCAAAGGAAGCAAGAAGTCCAGCATGACGCTGGACTCCATATCTGAAATCAATATGCGTAGGAAACACCCACGAACGGCGCAAGGTAGAAACCTGAGAGATCAATATCCATTGACATGGACTGTCCCATGGAAGACACCTTCATGCTTGAATATACAGGGCCACCCATAGCAACGCCGGCATTTATCCTAAGGAAATCGATGAATGTAAAATCGACAGCAACCCTTCCATAGATCCCAAGGGAAAATATCGAGGCTTTGCCAGTATAGCCATATCCAGTATCACCAGTCTGGCTATAGCTTGAACCATTGAGGCCAAGTCCGGCAGCTATGCCAATCAGGCTATTGAACTCATGTCTGTATCCGGCACCTACTCTGAAAGCGAATTCCACGTCACCATTTGCCTCGGTCGTCATATCACCGGCCCACGTATTGATGGGGAATGCCATCCCAAGCCCGTACTCAATGCCGAATCCTCCGTTCTCACCAAAATAGTTCGCGCCATCAACGGTAAGGTAGAAACTTGTCGCTCCTGTGCTTTCAGGAGCCTTATTTCCCTCAAACGCTGTCACCCAGAACCACTCAGGGGCGATCGAGACACCGATCTGGCTGTCCATTGCAGAGAGCGGAACCAGCGACGCAAGAAGCAGCAACAATACAACACTCTTCTTCATCTGCCCCCTTGTTAAGCTGTGTCAACTGTCTATCTCAAATGCAAAAGCTTTTATCGTACTTCGATGATTACACCCCTGCATTTTAGGCAGCAGAGTGTCTGCCAAAAG
>CASFMA010000067.1 GCA_949295675.1 uncultured Spirochaetales bacterium
TTCTCATACATATGGACACTGGGGGAATCTTTTGAGGCCAGCGGCCGTTCATTCGCCTCATTCCTGGATGGACTCAGGCCACTCATAGGTTCTGTCGAGAAGATGAAGGACATAGCGATACAGCACTTCCAGGCGGACGCCGTGGAGATGATGACCGTGCATAAGTCAAAAGGCCTCGAATATCCGATCGTGATACTTGCTGATGCGACCCGGGGCCTTGGCCGCCAGCGTGATAGCTCCCTGGTCATGATTGATGGAGATGATCCTCTTGTCCTTCTTGAGCCTGCCTCCTGCAGCCATCCTGTCTCGAGGCTTCTCTCAAGGTATTCAAGGAGGCGTGAGATTGCGGAACGCAAGCGTGTCCTGTATGTCGCAGCGACGAGGGCGATGGATCATCTGGTCATTACTGGGGTGGAAAGAAGGAGCAGCTATTCGCTGTACAGCTTCTTCGCGCTATCCCCGGAGATCCCTTCTCCCGGAATGATAGGGAACAGGAAGATTTCTGAGCTTTTCCCAAGGAAGGACAGCAATGACAACTCATCGTGGTATGGCAATCCTTTATATGAGGAAGGTCATGCAGGGATCCTCCGTGTCGGTGTCCGCGATAGCCTTGATGATTTTGACAATTCCTTCATGGAAGGGGAGATGCTCCCGTCTCTTAAAATTGATACATTGATAGCATCAAAAAAGTTATATACTTTATTCGGAACTTTTGTTCACAAATATCTTGAAAGGGAGATTTCCGGAGAGAATCAGAAGCCGCTTTCCGACAGCACCCTCGATGACAAGGAGAGCAGCATGCTCAATGATGCTGCTTTGGATGCCGCGAAGTCCTTCCGCTCATCTTCGTTCTATGGAGAGTATGTAGATGGCAATGAATGCGAGACAGAGGTGAGGTTCTATTATCCTGATGGTGATATGGTGCTGGAAGGTTCTGTCGATCTTCTCATACATTGCAGCGATCATCTTATCGCGGTTGATTATAAGACGGACAGGATCATGTGCCCTGAGATGCACAAGGGGCAGATAACGAAGTATGCAAAAGCAATGGAGGGAATATATGGGAAAAGGTGCCTCTGCTGTGTCCTGTATGTCAGGAACTGGGCAAGAAGCACCTTCTGGGATAAGGACGGAAACGAGGCTTAGAGTGATTTCACAGCATCGACGATCCTTGATAGGGCATTGAGCACATTCTCCCTTGACGTGCCGTAGTTGAACCTGACGAAATGATTCCAGTCATCTCCGAACCATGTGCCGTCATTCATCGCGGCTGACGCATTGACTCCAAAGAAGCGTGAAAGGATTCCTCCTCCCTGTCCGCCTTTGTATTTTTCAGGATCTGAAAGCACTTCATGCTCGATCTTGTCATAGTATGATGATATATCCAGGAATGTGACGAACGAGGCATTGCCGTTTGCTGCCTTGATCTCAGGGCAGTTGTCTTTGAGGAATGTGCTTATAGCGCTCATGTTGCCGCCAAGGTACCGGCAAAGCTCATTGTTGTATTCCAGCCCTTTCTCATATGCAGTTATCGTCAGCTCTCCTATCACTATCGATGGCTCTGCAAGCTTCATCGCCTTTTCCCTTGCTATGAATGTCTTCTTCATTCCATCATCGGAGAAATGCACGAAGGAGCAATGCTCTCCTGCGATGTTGAATGTCTTTGAAGGTGCGAAGAATGTTGCGCATCTCGCTCCTATGCGCTCATTTGCCTTGCCCATCGGGATGTGCTTGAATCCTGGGTGCACAAGGTCACTGTGTATCTCATCGGACAGCACAATGGCACCATGCTTCTTTCCTTCCATAAGGACGAACTCAAGCTCATCTTCCGTGAAGACTATTCCTGATGGGTTGTGAGGAGAGCAGAAGAGTATGCAGCTCACACCTTCCATTGCCTTCTGGAAGCGCTCTCTGTCAAGGTAGAAGCGTCCTGCGTCATATGAGAGAGGAAACTCGATAAGGACTCTGCCGTTGTTCACTACTATGTCCCTGAATGGCCTGTACATCGGTGATGGGACAAGCACTTTGTCGCCAGGCTCCGTGAAGAGCTCGAGAGTTGATGCGATCCCGTGGAGCATGCCCATTGCGAATGTGATATCATCCGCTCCTACGCTCCAGCCATGCTTGGCTTCGAGCCAGTGCGATGCAGCACTCTCGAGCCTGTCGTGGAAATCCGGATAGGCATATATGCCAAGCTCCGCGAGCTCCAATCCTGTCTTCTTTATATCTGGATCGGTGAGGAAGTCCATGTCCGCGACCCAGAATGGCTCTGCTTCGGGGTTCGATGAGATATTCGCAATCGCCTTGCTGTCCCATTTGACGCTGTTTGTCCCTTTTCTCTTTGCCGGCGTATCGAAATTCATCGCTTGAAAAGCTCCTTTGTATCTACCAGCCCTTTGTACTGGCCATGTGCCTTTGGATAGATTATGGCATTTGGCGGACATCTGTGGTAACAGGCAAAGCATGATATGCAGCTGTCTCCCATGACAGCTTTTCCATTCTCTATCCTTATGTTGTCCATCGGGCATATATGTGTGCATATGCCGCAGCCATTGCATCTGTCACCTGCCATCAGCTGGCTTTTCCTTGGCATTGTTGCCTGGCGTGACAATGCACGGAAGAAACGTCTCATTACCCATCTCGATGGGATCATGATCCTTTCGTTCTCTATGTCATCGATGATGTGCTCGATCTTGTTCTGAACCTTGTTGAGCGCTGCAAGGGTATCTATCTCACCGACAGCATCCTTTTTCAGCGGGAGATATGCTGTTGGCATCTTGACAGTCGCCCCGTATGAGAGGGCGCATCCTATCCCTGTCAGCTCGGTCTCAAGATCTGAGAGCGCCGTCAGTGGCAGGCCGCTGCAGGTCGCTACCGCATATATGTATCCAAGATTTGAGTTGTCCCTTGCTGAAAGGCAGTCCCTGATGAACCTCTGGACAGGAAAGGGCAGGCCGAAGCAATATACCGGAAACACGATCCCAAGCCGTACGGTGCTTTCAGGGAGAGCATACCGCCCGTCGAGGAATTCCTCTATGAAATGTATCTCGGCACCCTTTATCCTTTTTGCGATGCTCAGGCTGTTGCCTGTTGCTGAATATACTGCGATGACGCTATCCACATAGCTCTCCTTCATCTATAGTCCCGATAAGCGATACAATATCATCTGTATCTTCATCGCTTATGTTCAGAGAAAGCACGATCCTTCCGAGTCTTCCCTCAGAAAGCATCAGGATGCCCCTCTTCCTCATAGCGCTTATTATCCTATCGATAGGGTAGGCAGATGAGAAGAATATCATATTGGTTGATGATATCTCAACATCGGCCCAGGATGCGGCAGCGAGCGCTTCTGATATCGCAGCACGATGCTCATGGTCGCTTTTAAGCCTTTCTATGTTGTTTTCCAGCGCATATATCCCTGCAGCTGCGATTATTCCTGACTGCCTCATGCCGCCTCCGAGGATCTTCTTGCATCGCTTTGCCTTCTCTATGAAGTCAGAGTCAGATGCAAGTATCGAGAATGCAGGAGCTCCAAGGCCCTTTGACAGGCAGAATGTGATATCATCGGCCGTGGCTGCATATTCACGGACGCTTATGCCTGACTCAACGGATGCGTTGAATATCCTTGCTCCGTCAAGATGCGTCCAGAGCCCATGGCGCTCAGAGACCTCCTTTATCTTCCTCAGCTCAGCGATAGGGTAGACAATGCCGGAAGTCGTGTTCTCTGTCTCGATCATCGAGGTCTCTGACATGTCATATGAATAGCCATGAATGGATGCCTCGACATCATCGGCTTTCATTATTCCTTTATCGGAGGGGACGATTACAGGAAGAGTTCCTGAGATCGAGGCTATCGCTCCTATCTCGTGGTTCACGATGTGGGAGCAAGATGATGTGAGTATCTCCTTGCCTCTCCCTCCCTTTATCATCATGGGGATGAGGTTTCCCATGCAGCCTGATGAGATGAGCAGGGCTTTCTCCTTGCCTGTTATCTCCTCGGCCATCTCCTGAAGCTTGTTGACAGTCGGATCCTCGCCATAGACATCATCTCCGACCTCGGCTTCATACATTGCCTTTCTCATGGCCTCTGTCGGCTTTGTGAACGTGTCCGAGCGCAAATCATATATTCTCATTCCGTATTTCCTCCAAAAGCGAGAAGAATCCGGGGAATGTCACCTCTGCCGCCTTCTCGTCGTCTATCGTGATTGCTCCATCGGCTGCGGACGAGAGGGAAGCCATGGCCATTATGATCCTGTGGTCTCCGAAGCCTTTCACAGCACCGCCCCCGACCTTTCCTGTCCCATGGATCACAAGTCCATCTTCCTCTTCCTCGCACCTGACGCCAAGTGTCTCGAGGTTCTTCCTCATGCAGGAGATCCTGTCTGTCTCCTTTATCCTAGCCTGCGGCACATTCCCGAGCCTTGTGGTCCCTTCTGCAGCAGCTGCTGTCACTGCAAGGATCGGCAGCGTGTCAGGTATGGCATTGAGATCGAAGTCGCCTCCACAGAGGGTATCAGGCCCGGTGACTGTCACATCATTCCCGTTCCAGCTGACACTGGCCCCCATTGCCTCCAGCACATCGAGTATCGCCTTGTCGCCCTGAGGATCGTCCCTGTCGAGGCCCTTTACCGTTATAGAGGTGCCTGACATTGCAGCCATCGCGAGGAAGAACGATGCAGATGACCAGTCTCCTGCGATATATTCGTCAAAGCCATGGTATCTCTGGCCGCCGCGCACATATGCGTGTTCGTAGTCATCGCTTATGGAGAACTCGATCCCCTGCTTCCTCAGCCATCCAAGGGTGAGTGTCACATATGGCTTCTCATATAGCAATGAACAGTCTATCTTCGAAGCTCCATCTGCCATGGCCGCACCAAGAAGAAGCCCTGAGAGATACTGGCTTGATCGGCATTCTATGATTGTCGAGCCGCCTTTCATAGGCCCTCTCACCGTAACGGGAGGCTTTCCGCTGCTCTCCTTCACATCCACTCCCAGATCCCTGAGGGCTCCGGCAAGAGGCCCGACAGGCCGTGATCTCAGCTGGGCATCGCCTGTGATTGTCACATCAACGCCAAGCGAGGCGGCCATAGGCAGCAGAAGATACTCTGTCGTACCGCTGTTTCCGGCATCTATCGTCACGGGATCCGTGGCAGAGACTGCTGAAGCATCGACAAACGCAGTCTCCTTGTCTTCGCTGATATCAACTATGGCGCCCAATGTCCTTATCGCATTGATCGCCGAAATGGTGTCTGCAGAGAGAAGGGGGTGGCGTATTACGCTCTTTTCCCTAGAGAATGCCGCTATAAGGAAAGCCCTGATTGTCTGGCTTTTTGACGCGGGGACAGTGACAGTTCCCCTTGTCTTCTTAGGTGTCAACCGTATCATGCTGACATTATAGGAGGAGAGATAGTGAGATGGAATAAGGAAAGAGCGCAGTTTCCTGGTTTTGCACCATGCCATCATCCTGCTCTTTTCCTTGTTGATATCTTGATACAGGCCTTAGACTATGGAAAAAGGAGGTGGAATGATGAAAAGGATCATGCTGATTATTTCCGCTCTTGCTGCCGTTTTCCTGATAGCATCATGTGCTACAGTGTCGCTTGCAGCACCGACAGCTGAAGAGGCAAAAGCTTACGAGGAAGCCTATTCTGAGGTACTGGCATCTGCTGGATTCGGAGGAGTGGTAAGCCTCATAGGAGGCGATGGGCTTTCATCGGAATACAAGGCCGGTGACAAGATTGGGTTTTTCACAGTGACTGATGACAGCCATATAAAGATGGAAATCGATCTTTCAGGCATGCTGAAAGGCGATCAGTCCATCAGGTTTGATATAGATGTCTCGTACAGGACCGTGGATGGAACGGAGAAGTCGGTTGTCTATGTCGCTGAGACCGGAAGAGGCGAGGATGGCGGCAACGAGACTATTCTTCTTAAAGCTGCTCTAAATGGAAAGGAGTTCGATCCTGCTGCTATGCAGGCCATGCTTTCCTGAGACTCATTGCCGGCCGTCGCGGAAGCGGCGGCATTCCTTTGTGCGATTGCCTGGAAGCAGATTATCCTCATATGTTCATCTTATGGCTTTCCTGGTGATCGCCTTCGGCACATCGAGGTTATCTCCAAAGCATTTGCCGATTCCGTAGCTTCCGTCATCAAATGATGCGGATGATCTGGAGCTTCTCGTCACGAGCCGCGTGTTTGGGTAGATCATCCTCTTTGCCTTGTCACGGTTCTTGTCATGGATTGCTATGATTGATGTATCCAGCGCGCTTTCCGATGTGTTTGAGGAGAGTGTCTCGATCATTCCCATCATGAAGTTATCCTTCGAGATGTGCTCTCCCTGCTTCCTGCGTGTCCTTATCTCCCTGTCTGCAGACGATGAGAGGTAATCGAAGAGATATAGCGAGAACTCGACTTCCTCAAGGCTGCCATATGCGATCGCCTTCCTTTCCTTCCCCTCATGCGTGGTCACGATGAAGACTCCGCTGGCCTTCTCTACATATGAGAGCAGCATCTTTGTCCCATATGAGAACTTCCCGGCGGAGTGCAGTGCCGTCATATATATCTTCTCATGTGCGCACCCATCCAAACCGCTCTCGGCCATCAGCTTCCTTGCCTTCCGTATAGCCGATGCGCTCTCATTCTCAAAAGGAGAGGAGGAGAGGGCCATGAGCTTCCTTATCTTCTCGCGCCTTGCATTCATCCTGCCGACAGAGAGCTTTATGACGCTTTTATCAAAGCCTTCGTCAATGCCAAGCATCCGGCAGCATGCACGGAATGAATTCCCATGTTCCGCTGCTCCGTTAAGCCTGTAGTCCAGGGCATGTGCCAGTTCATGGAGGAACACGTTCTCAATCTCCCTGTCAGTGCCGTTTTCGACAAGATCCTCATTTATGACTATGAGCAGGGCATCTGGACGGAAAAAGCCAAGCTTGCTGCTCTCCAGCGCCGGGGTTATCAGGATTGAGGCGGCAAGAGGCTTTGCTATGCCAAGCTTCTTCTCCTTTTCCCTTTCGATTGCCCGGAATCTTCTTATCCAGCTGTCTATGGCTGAGCTTCTTACGGTTATCGTTCTCTCCATGCTGGTATCTTATGACCTTTCCGCGGCAGATGAAAAGCCAGCTTGTTCCTGTTATTTGTTTGCGATAGAGTTAATGCGTGAAGATTTATATAGAGAGCCTTGGCTGTGCTAAGAACCAGGTGGATTCGGAAATTCTTTTGACAATAGCGCTGAGGAAGGGGTATGTCCGTACTGATGATCCTTCCCAGGCTGATGTGATAGTCGTCAATACATGCGGCTTCATCGAGAGCGCGAAGGCAGAATCGATCGATGCTTTCTTCTCGCTGCACGGGGCGAACCCCGATGCGAAGATCGTGATGGCTGGATGCCTTTCCCAGAGATATGGGCGCGAGATGGAGCTTGATGAGGCTGATGCGATATTCGGCAACCATGACCTTTCCAGGTTCTCCGATGTGCTCGATTCGCTCGGCACCAGAGAAGTGGTGATTCCTGATTATCCTGATCCTGACAGGGAAGCCGATGACCGTGATGTCCTACTTGGCTATAAAGGCAGCGCCTATCTCAAGATAAGCGAGGGCTGCAATCATTGCTGCTCATACTGTGCTATACCTGTGATCAGAGGACCTCTGAGATCCAGGCCGATGGACCGCATCATAAAGGATGCCGAGGATCTGATAGCCCGCGGTGTCTATGAGATCTGCGTCATAGCCCAGGACCTTGGCGCATATGGCACAGACTGGGGCAGGCCGCAGTTTGTCGAGCTTATGGATCGTCTTTCGTCACTGCCCGGTGATTTCGTGCTCAGGATGCTTTATATCCATCCAGATACATTTCCTGAGGGCCTGATAGATCTTGTCAGGGAGAGGAAGAACATACTTCCTTATTTCGATATACCTTTCCAGCATGCAGATGCCCGTGTGCTCAGATCGATGAAGAGGACAGGGGACAGGAAGATATATACAGATCTTGTCCGCAGGATAAGGGAGGCTCTGCCCGATGCCGTGATACGCACTACGCTGATGCTTGGATATCCAGGCGAGGACAGGAAGGCGTTCGATGAGCTCCTTCTTTTCGCGAAGGAGGCCCAGTTTGACTGGATGGGTTCGTTCCTGTACTCAAGGGAGGAGGATACTCCTGCATATTCGATGAGGGATGAGGCCGGGCATGAAAAGGCCCATAAGATCGCGGCCAGATGGCAGAAGGAGCTGGAGAAGGAGCAGGAGAGGATAACGGCGGAACGCCTGCAGAGATTCGTCGGCAGGGAATACACAGCTTTGATAGAGGACAGGATCGAGGGGGAGGATCTTGCTATCGGAAGGATATATTCCCAGGCTCCGGATGTAGATGGCCTGACTGTTATCATGGGACGCCGCATGGCTACAGGTGACAGAGTCCGTGTCGGTATCACAAAGGTCAGGGGACTTGATCTTGAAGGAGTGAAGATTGATTGACCTGTCTACGCTGAATGCTGAGCAGAAGGAAGCTGTCCTTGACTTCAGCCATAACCTTCTCATCCTTGCATGTGCAGGGTCCGGAAAGACCCGCACAATAACGACAAAGATCGCATACGCCATCTCTGAGGGCATATTCAGGCCTTATCAGATACTTGCGGTGACTTTCACGAACAGGGCTGCGGCAGAGATGCGCAGCAGGGTTTCCGCTATGCTTCCTGATACCGATCTCGATGGCCTTGAGATGCGTACTTTCCATTCGTTCGGCGCATATCTTCTCAGGCGCTATGGGGAGCTTGCCGGGCTTTCGCCGTCATTCTGCATATATGATGACAGTGATTCCCTCTCGCTTCTCTCGACGGTTGTCACGACGCTTGACAAGAGGAATCTGAGGGAAATACAGAAAGCGATAGCGAACGCGAAGGACAAAGGCCTTGATCCAGATTCCCCCGGTCTTGATTCGATTCTTCCTGATTATGATTTCAGGACGGCGTTCAGGAGATATGAGGAGGCCCTTGCGATCTCAGGCAATGCAGATTTCGCAGACCTGATCTGCAGGAGCACCAGGCTTCTCCAGGAGAATGAGGAGGTCGCCTCGCATTTCCGCAAGCGTTTCAGGATGATCCTCGTTGATGAGTACCAGGACTCAAACAAGATGCAGTTCGAGATGCTGCGTGCCCTTGCCGGCCCCGATACGCTTCTTGTCACTGTCGGTGATGATGACCAGTCCATATACTCGTTCAGAGGCGCGGAGATAGAGAATATCCTTACATTCGCATCGTCATTCGAGAATGTCAGGGAGATAAAGCTTGAGAAGAACTACCGCTCAACGTCGCAGATACTTGATGCCGCATCGGCGCTGATCTCGAAGAACAAGGCCAGGCATAAGAAGGAGCTTATAAGCGCGGACGGGGCATCAGGGGCAAAGCCTGCGGTGCTTTTCTCTCTTACAGGCACAGGGGAGGGCGAGCGTATTGCCGACCTGATACGCGGATTCAGGGATTATGACAATACCGCGATACTCTACAGGACAAACTCCCAGTCGCAGATATTCGAGCGTGCGCTTACTGACAGGCGCATCCCATATAAGGTGATCGGCGCGCTGAAGTTCTATGAAAGGGAAGAGGTCAAGGATGCCCTTGCATTCCTTTACCTTCTCATGAATCATCATGACCAGGTGAGCTTCAGGAGGATAATAAACAAGCCAGCAAGAGGGATCGGCAATGCGAAGCTCCAGCAGATATTCTCCGAGGGTGATGACCTCATGTCTGCCCTTGGTGCATTCGCCGTCAAGGCTCCTAAGAGCGCAAGGGATGGTGCTGCGGCCTTCCTGGATGCGTGGCAGCGGGGTGAACGTGACCTTGCATCCGGTGGTAATCTTGGGGATATCATGAACAACGCCCTTCTTGATACAGGGCTTTATGATCTGTACAACAGCGATCCTGACAGGGCTACGAGGATCACCAAGACGGAAAACCTTGGAGAGCTTGTCTCCGTCCTGAAGCAGGCTGGATGCGGAAGGGACGCTCTTTCTCTTTTCCTTGAGAAGCTGACTCTCGACAATACAGTCCTTGGCGACAGGGACCCGAGGGATGAGAGCGGCGTGACGCTCATGACGATGCACAACACAAAAGGGCTTGAGTTTGACCGCGTGTTCATCGCGGGTGCTGAGGATGAGATAATCCCAGGCCGCCATGAGGATTCAATCGCCGCTATGGAGGAAGAGCGCAGGATCCTGTATGTCGCGATGACAAGAGCCAGGAAAAGCCTTTACATCTCCTATGCTGCACAGCGCATGATGTGGGGGCACACAGACTATCACACACCTTCCCGCTTCCTCAGGGATATACCTGAAAGGCTTCTGGGAGGTGAGGTCGCTGTCCTGTCGCAGCCACGTTTCTCATCATCGCTGTCATCGCATGTCGGCGATACGATCCATTACAGGCCGCGCACCGCTGCATCATCGGAGCCGGCATGGACGCCAGGCAATGTCGTCGTGAGGCGGAAGAGTGCCGCCAGGCAGGATTTCAATGTAGGAGACAAGGTGAAGAGCGAGAATTTCGGCATCGGCACCGTCATTGATGCCGAGAAGAAGGGTGTGAACAAGATCATTTCAGTGCGCTTCAATAATACAGTCGCGAAGTTTGTCGAAGGCAGCGCGAGGCTTGAGAAGCTATGATCGCCAAAGCTCTTTACAAAAGCTTCTTTATTTCTATATAATGCCAAATCGTGCAGTTATCTGCACAACCCTCGCATGACTTGAGAAAGGCGTTTGCCTTTTCAGGATATCCTTATGGATGTGCTTTGCATGAAGAGTCCGAAGAGCGATCTTCAGAATACTTCCTTTCCCCGGAGAACTCAGAGTGCCAAGCTGCCAGGAAGGATTCGGTGAACCTGAAGCTCTCAAGGATCCTTTGGCTGGATCGGTGCGCCTGGGATGGGAGCTTTGCCCCGGACCGGGAGGGATGCAATCCTCAGGGAAGATATAAGAAGGTTGAGTTTATGAAGACTATTTTCGTAAAGCCACAGTCTATCGAGAAGAAATGGTATCTCATAGATGCAGAAGGCAAGACCCTCGGTCGTGTAGCTGCTGAAGCTGCAAAGATCCTCAGGGGCAAGAACAAAGCCGAGTACGTACCTCACCAGGATCTTGGTGACTACGTAATCATCATCAATGCAGCCAAGGCAAGCGTCACCGGCAATAAGATGGAAGATAAGATCTATTATCGTCATTCGATGTATCCAGGTGGACTCAAGGCTGAGTCTCTCAAGAAGATGCTCGACAGGAAGCCTACATATCCTATGGAACATGCAATCAAGGGAATGCTTCCTCATGGAAAGCTTGGCAGAAGGCTTTTCACGAACGTCAAGATCTATGCAGGTCCGGAGCATCCGCATCAGGCACAGCAGCCGATTGCTGTTGAAATGTAAGGAGTGGCGATATGGCAAGGAAAGAAGATAACAAGTCAATCAATCTCGGTCACGGCGTCGGTCGCCGCAAGACATCTGTCGCTAGGGTCTATCTCAGGGACGGAAATGGCAAGGTAACGATCAACGGCAAGGATGTTGCTGAGTATTTCGTTGATGCTATCAATGCAGCCAAGGTCGTACAGCCATTCGATGCTACTGAGACACAGGGCAAGTATGATGTAGTGATCACAGTCGCGGGCGGCGGCATCTGCTCACAGGCAGAGGCATGCAGGCACGGCCTCGCAAGGGCTCTCGTCGCATATGATGAGGCTTACAGGAAGGCTCTCCGCCAGGCTGGCTACATGACAAGAGACCCAAGGATGGTCGAGAGAAAGAAGTATGGACAGAGAGGCGCAAGAAGACGCTTCCAGTTCTCAAAGAGATAACGTCAGTTCTCTTCGCAGAGGTCAGCTTCAGCAGCTGGCCTTTTATTTTTTACCGATATTATTTCCTGTTCATGCGATGTCCATATTACTCTGCAGAACATATACAAGCTCTCTGCATTACCGACAAATCCCTGCTTTAATCTTTCGGGCAAGGAGGAAGGAAATGAAAAAACCAGCAGTTGTACTATGTATCCTTCTATGTGCAGGGTTCACGCTCTCTGCGGCTGTGAACATCAAGGCAGATGATATCGCGACGGGTGAGATTGCCTCCGATGCTGATCTCGGCGGCATAGGCCTTACCATCGGAACAGGCCATGCAGAGGTTGCGGAGGAACCGGTGTCAAGCTACAGCAAGGCCCTGACGATCTCAGGCGATACAGCTATTTCCATAGAAGGAGTGGCCGGTGAGACTATTTCACTGATCGGCGGGACATTGGATGTCGCTATAACAGCACCTGATGGAACTGTGGAGAATGTGTCTGGCGTGGCTGGTGATGATGGCACGGCCATTGCTGAATATGCAGTCAATGCAGATGGCACATACACCATTGCTTCTTCCGCCGGCGATCCTGTATCGATTTATCAGATTACAGTGGAATGAGCTGTGAGGCTGGCCTGAACCAGCCTCTTTGGCTATCATCAGGGTATGACCGCATATGACAAAGCCATATCGCTGCTTGCGATGAGGGAGCATACCGAGAAGGAGATACGCGACAAGCTGAAGGCTAGATCATTCAGCGCTGCGGATATAGATGATGCCATCATGAGGGTACGGAAGGAAGGATACCTTTCGGAGGAGCGTTTTGCAGAGGTCTACATCCGCTCACGTCTCCGCAAGCTTCCTGAGGGACGGCCGCTTATCGCCATGAGGCTCAGGGAACGTGGGTGTCCTGATGATATTTCCAGAAAGGCCCTGGCTGAAGCCTGGGAGCGGGAGGATTACCTTGCTCCTCTTGCATCTTACCTTGACGAGCTTATCAGGAAGAAAGGTGAGGACAGCGCGCTGGCTGCCCTCTGCCGCAAAGGCTTTACATCATCTGAGGTCAGGAAGGCAAGGGATCTGCTCTCAGAGGGCGTTGCTGACGAACTGGAATGACCGCACGTCGAAGAGGCCGCAATCTGTAAGCTTATATGAAGGAATCACAGGAAGCGCCATGAAGCAGAGTGTCATGAAAGGATCTATCTCCTTGCTGACATGAAGTTCATTCTCCGCTGTCTCGTGCATGGCTGCCAGGCACTTCACTACGTTCTCCGCAGTATCGTCGGTCATGAGGCCTGCAATCTCAAGGACATGAGTGCCAAGCTCCCTGCCGTCCTTGAACATCGTTATGCCTCCGCCGATTGATATAAGCTTCTCCACAGCAGCCGCCATATCATCATCGTTGTCACCGATTACGATTATATTGTGCGAGTCGTGCGCAATCGATGTCGCGACAGCGCCATGCCTCATGCCATAGCCTCTTATCAGAGCGACTGCAGAGTTTCCGGTGCCGTGGTGGCGCTCTATCACAGCGAGCTTAAGTATGTCCTTGCCATCCTCATGGATCCATTCTCCGCTCTCGTCTCTCTTGATGAAGGCCTCTCCAGCACCTGTGACGACGCCGCCTGGGATTATGTCTATAACCCTGACGTGATCGGAACCTGGCTTGCATGAAAGGCTGGCTTTCGAGAATCCCTTCACATCCATGCGTCCTCTGACATTGACAGGTTCTGTATGTACAGCCTTTTCCAGTATCTTTCCATCCGCTGCGACAAGCACGCCATCTATGAATACTTCATCAGGTGCTATCCCGCCGCTTATGGAAGAGGTGAGGAAGAAGTCCGCCTTCTTTCCGGGAGATATGGCACCCCTGTCCTTCAGTCCATAGCATTCAGCTGCGTTCAGCGTAGCCGCTGCTATCGCCGTGAATGGATCAAGCCCGTTCCTTATGGCGAGCGAGACGCCGTAGTTTACGGCCCCTTCCTCGCTTATTGTCTGCGGCTGCCTGTCATCTGTGCAGAAAAGTATCCTCCTCCAGTTCCCTTCGTTCACCCCAGGGAGAAGCTGCAGGACGTTGCGGCATGCCGTGCCCTGGCGGAGCATCACATACATGCCCTTGCGTACCTTCTCCTGGAGCTCCTGAGGCGTTTCGCATTCATGGTCGGTTGTTATCCCTGCCGCTATGTATCCATCAAGGCCTTGGCCTGTGATAGACGGGGCATGCCCATCGATGTTCTTTCCCGTCCGGTATGCCTCGCCAAGTTTGTCAATTACCTTCTGGTCGCCTGAGACGACGCCAGGGTAGTTCATCATCTCTCCAAGGCCAAGGATCCGCGGATTGTCTATGTACTTTCCTATATCACCGGCCTCAAGCACAGCTCCTGAATGCTCGAAAGGCGTTGCAGGGACGCATGACGGGAACATCAGGAATACCGACAGCGGGATATCCTCAGATGCCTTGAGCATATAGTCCAGCCCGTCAAGGCCGCAGACGTTGCATATCTCGTGCGGATCCGCGATGACTGTCGTCGTCCCGCATGGGACCACTGTATCAGAGAACTCAGCAGGCGAGAGGTGCGAGCTTTCGATATGGCAATGTGCGTCAATGAATCCCGGTATGAGGAACTTGCCCTTCGCATCATGCTCCGCCTTCGCCTTCCTGTCTCCATCGAAGCCCACGATGGAGCCATCCTTTATGTAGACATCGGCCCTGAAGGATGACCTTGAGTATACATCCACCACCTCAGCGTTCCTGATCACAAGGTCGGCATCCGATCTTCCCATTGCAGTTTCTATAAGGACAGAAGCTTTTTCTTTCGTCATACATGCCTCCATTGCCATTATACCCTCAAAACACCATCAAACACGTCAAATATAAATAATTTGCATACTTAAAATTCTGCATTTATACTGGAATTGGTTATTTGCTGAGGCTTTCTTTGCGGTTATCGCTGCGGAATTGTCTCTATCGTTTCTTTGTTCTGCCTTTGGAAAAGGAGGGGTTGAATGAAAGATTTCTTCGGTCTAGATGAAAAGAAGACTACTGTACGGACCGAGATTGTCGCTGGATTGACGACTTTCTTCACGATGGCTTACATCATATTCGTCAATCCGGGAATGCTGAGCGCTACTGGGATGAGCTTTGAGGGAGTGTTCGTCGCAACATGTCTGTCAGCAGCGATCGGAACGCTTATAATGGCGCTATTCGCCAATGTTCCATATGCTGTCGCACCTGGCATGGGGCTGAACGCGCTCTTTGCCTATACGGTATGTCTTGCAGGCGGCTATACATGGAAGCAGGCGCTTGCCATGGTCTTCATATGCGGTCTCATCAACATCGTGATAACAGTCACGAAGCTCAGGAAGGCTATAGTGAAATCGATTCCGGAAAGCCTGCAGAACGCGATAGGCGGAGGTATCGGACTCTTTATCGCTTACCTTGGCCTTAACAATGCAGGACTTGTATCGTTCACGCTTACCGCTCCAGAGGCAGGATCGCTTGTCCTCAATTCCGGTGTCACTCCAGGCATGATGGCTTTCAGCAATGCTTCTCTCGTGCTTGCTGTGCTTGGCCTTCTCATAATCGTCATACTCATGGTCATGCGTGTCAAAGGCGCAATACTCATAGGCATAATCGCGACGACTGTCATAGGAATCCCTATGGGTGTTACGCAGATCCCTGCATCGATATTCTCAGATTCCGGGACGTGGACAGGCTTCAAGGAAGTGGCGTTCGCGTTCTTCGGCAGTGATGGGTTCGTATCTCTCTTCGCAGATGCTCCAAAGCTCCCGTTCGTCATAGTGACGATATTCTCGATGTGCCTGTCAGATACATTCGATTCCATCGGAACATTCATCGGAACAGGACGCAAGAGCGGCATATTCGACCAGGAAGATGAGAAGGCCCTTGAGGGAAGCGGATTCAAGAGCCGCCTTGACAAGGCCCTTGTCGCAGACAGCTTCGCAACAAGCATCGGCGCTCTTCTCGGAACATCCAATGCCACTACCTATGTTGAGAGCTCGGCTGGAATAGCTGCCGGCGGACGTACAGGACTTACCAGCCTGACGACAGCGATCATGTTCCTCCTCTGCCTGCCGTTCGCAGGGCTTATCGGCATGGTTCCGTCAGCCGCGACATCTCCTGCTCTTATCGTTGTCGGAATATTGATGGTAGAGCCATTTGCAAAGATCAACTGGTCCGATCTTACAGATGCTGTCCCTGCATTCTTCACAGTCGCGATAATGAGCTTCACATATGGCATCACGAATGGAATCGCCGCTGGCTTCATCATGTACTGCCTTACGAAGATCTGCACGAAGAAAGCTGGTGAGATACATCCTATCATCGCAGTTGCTTCTGTGCTTTTCATAATTGATTTCGTACTTAAGGCTATAGGTGTCTGATCCTGCCATAGCCAGCCAGGGCTGCCTTCATCGGCGGCCCTTTCTCTTTTGCCTTTTAATGGTTATTATCCAAAGCATGGAAAACGATAATAAGGAATACAAGCCTGATCCGAGTCTGGGCGACAGGCTGCTTAAGAACCGCATCGTCATGATATCCGGCGAGATCAACAAGGACAGGGCTGATGACTTTGCCCGCCAGATGCTTGTCCTGGACAGCGAGTCCTCCGATCCGATATATGTATATATAAACAGTCCGGGCGGCGATGTTGATTCAGGTTTCGCTATATACGACATGATAAGATTCGTGAACTCTCCTGTCACGATTGTGGGGATGGGGCTTGTGGCGTCTGCTGCAGCTCTTATCTTCCTTGCAGTCCCAGCGGAAAGGAGGGTAGGCTTCCCGAATTCGACATATCTGATCCATCAGCCGCTCTCGCAGCTGAAGGGTGTTGCGATTGATGTCGCCATCTATGCTGACAAGATCGAGGCGCTGAGGCATAAGCTTGACCAGGTCATAGCCGATGCTACTGGAAAGAGCCGCGATGAGGTGGAGGCTGATACCGAAAGAGACTGCTGGATGAGCGTTGAGGAGGCTATGGATTACGGCCTGCTCTCAAGGATTGTCTCATCACGTTCTGAGATCTGAGATTTGTCTGAAAGCAGCACCCATGGCTTATATATAGCATGAAGCTTTGCGTGCTGCTTATCTTATTCTGCCTGGTTTCCTGCCAGCCTTCTTCTGAGGGCGGCGTCCTTACTGTTGCCTCTTATAATGCGTACTGCCTGTTCGATAGCACAGGCGATGGTGATGAGTTCGATGGTTTTTGCAAGAATGACGGATACAGCGAGGCTGTATATGACGAGAGGATAAGGAACCTTGCAGTCCTTCTTGGCAAGCATGTGGATGCTGATATCATCATCCTTGAGGAAGTCGAAAGCGAGATAGTTCTTTCCGACCTGATTGAATCAGGCCTCAGGAAGAAGGGCTATCTTCACTATGGGCTTGCATCGTCGGGAGCTGAGACTATAGCTGTGGGCTTTCTGTCGAGGATAAAGCCAGGTGCAGTGCGCATCCATTCCTTTGAAGGGGAGAGGCCGATCCTGGAGCTTTCATTCACACACCACGGCCAGAACTTCACTGTTTTCGGCGTTCATCTGATAAGCAGGCTTGATCCGGGGAATGATGAGATAAGATATGGCCAGCTGCGGCATCTTTCCTCCCTTGTAGATGAACGTGATGACTCCTTCGTGATCGTGGCAGGGGACTTCAATGCGGATCCGCGAAGCGAGGGTGATGTGCTTAGCGAGTATCCATGGCGCTGTTCGGAGAATACCGCAATGGCCGTAAGCGCTGATCCAGGGCGCGTCAGCGATGATATCCTCTATGCGCCATTGCTTGATGATGAAACAGAGCCTGGTGCTCCCGGGACTTTCTTCTTCGATGGCTCATGGCTTCTGTATGATTCGATAATGACCACTGTGGACAGTGTGGACGGCAGGGGCTTCGAGCATGACAGCACGAGGATAGTGTCACGGTTCGAGATGCTGGATCTCCTTGGCCGTCCTCTTGCATTCGATCCGTCGACAGGCAATGGCTTTTCCGACCATCTGCCTGTCATCGCTACTTTCCGAAGATCATGCTAGAGGTTATCATACAGCCATGGAAGAGAATCTCAGGGAAATACTGCTGGGTGGGCAGTCATTCAGCTGGAGGGATGAAGGAGATGGCGTGTTCTCTGCTGTCCTGAATGAGCACGTATACAGGATAAGGAGCATAGCTGACGCTGCGTCCGATCCGTTCCTCCGCTCTTATTTCGATCTTGACTACGACTATGCCAAGGCCATGGAGGAGATCGCAAGGAAGGATGAAATACTGTCAAAGGCAGTTGAAAGCACAGGAATGCTGCGCTTGCTTCATCAGGATCATTGGATAGCGACGATATCATTCATACTATCGCAGAATAACAACATAAAGCGCATAACCGGGTTATATGACAGGCTTTCCCGCCGTTTCGGGCATGAGGTGGAGCCTGGTTATTTCTCCTTCCCGTCACCGGAGGAGATGGAAGGCACGACCGAAGAGGAGCTTCGTGGCCTTGGTGTCGGCTTCAGGGCTCCTTTCATCCTTGACGCCATAGAGAAGCGGAGCGTCCTTGATGAGATTGATGGGCTTGGATACGAAGAGGCTGAGAAACGTCTGATGAACATAAAGGGTATAGGTCCGAAAGTAGCTTCCTGCATACTTATATTCTCATACCAGAAGAGGGAAGGATTTCCTCTTGATGTATGGATGAAGAAGGTCATGGCAGAGTACTACCCGGGAAAGGATCCATCGTACTTCCACCCGTATGAGGCTCTTTCCCAGCAGTATCTGTTCTCCTGGATCAGGGCAGAGGGCTGATCCTCATCTGATGACCATCGGGAACTGGAGCTCGTAGAATATCTGCTCAAGCTCCAGCGCTATGTTGATATTGTGTATCACGACAGGATCCTGCCCTTCCTTTGCAGGATGCGGCTTGAGCGTTATAGGCGAGAAGTTGAGTATTCCGCTGATCCCGGCTTCGAAAAGCTTTTCTGCCGTATCGGCCGCAGCTGATTCCGGCACTGTGATGATCGCGACTTTGACGCCAAGCGCGCTGACTATCTCATCAAGGCGCGACATAGGGTATACAGGGACAGGATTCGAGGCATCTGCATAGACTATAGGGTCTGTATCGAAGCCCGCGACTATCCTTATCCCGTCAGGCTCGAAGCCGGAGTAGTGCATAAGGGCCTTTCCAATGCGCCCGCATCCGATTATGATGACGTCCTGCTCATCTCCCTTTCCCAGTATTATGCTGAGCTTGTCTATTAGCTCTGTTATGTCATATCCGCCTCTTTTCTGCCCATGGATCTCCAACAATGAGAAATCCTTCCTCACTACTGCAGCCGAAACGCCGGCCGCGTCAGCAAGATTGTGCGCAAAGACCTTTTCCAAACCTATGGCTCTGAGTCTATTAAGTGCACGGTAGTACCTTGTAGTTCTTATCAGCATCTCACTATTCATGACAATTCCTCTGATTTATGTGATTATGAGTACATTAAATAGATTTTTATGTCAATAAATTATTAATAATGTTACACATGTCTGTTTCTTGAAAGATTCAACGGCATTGGATAGAATCCAATAGAATTACTTGATTAAAGGAGGAGTTATGGCTCAAAGCATATTCTCCGATGAGCTTAATGCCTATATTTCCGAATGGAAAGGAAAGCCGGGCAATCTCATCATGATTCTGCACAGGGTCCAGGAGGAGTTCGGGTATGTTTCCCGCGAGGCTGCTGAAGAGGTTTCAAGGCAGCTGGGTATCCCGATGGCGTCAATATGGGGAGTGCTCACTTTCTATCATTTCTTCAAGCTCAACAAGCCAGGCAAGTACAATATCCAGGTATGTCTCGGCACTGCGTGCTACCTTAAGGGCGGCGATATGATTGTCGAGGAGCTGGGCAAGGAGATAGGCCTTGATGTCGGTGGGCTTACAGAGGACGGGAAGTTCTCGCTTGAGGCGGTACGCTGTGTCGGCTGCTGCGGACTTGCGCCTGTCATGACCATATCTGGTGAAGTCTTCGGCAAGGTGACGAAGGATCAGATACCGGGAATACTGGATAAGTTCGCCTGATGGAAGTCTTCGATCTCATCCTTGAGGCTGTTGAGAACAGCGTTGAAGCCGGGGCTTCTGCAGTAGAGGCCACTGTGGAGATCATGGATGGGAGATGCAGGGTTAGCGTCGTTGATGATGGAGATGCCTGGATTCCAGACAATCCATTTGAGAAGGGATGCTCAACCAAGGGACGCGCAAGGGGACTTGGGCTGGCTGAGATCGCCGAGGCATCTGGGGGAAACTGCTCCCTCGTCCGTGATGGCGGCGTTACCAGGCTTGAGTTCTGTGCGACGGGGCTGGAGGACAGCGGGAGGCTTTCAGACTCGCTCCTGCCTATATTCCTATTCCCTGCTGATATATCGTTGACAGTCAATATGTCCGGGAAGAGCTTCGCGCTCTCTACCGGTGAGCTCAGGGCGCATGATGCGTTCCCTGACAGGGCCGGAGCCATCGGAAGATTCAAGGAGATGGCAAGGCTTAAAGAAGGAGAGATCTATGGCTAAGCTTTCGCTTTCCGATCTTCGCAGCATAAGAGAGCGCGAGGAAAGGAATCTGAAGAAACGCGATATACATGGGCGTACAGTCCATGTCGTTGTCGCAATGGGAACATCCGGCATCAATGCCGGTGCTAAGCTGACCCTCAACACTCTTGCCGAAGAGGTGGAGAAGAAGGGCCTTGAGAATGTGATCATAACGCAGACTGGGTCGGCATATCCTAATCCTGAGCCTGTCGTGGAGGTATACTCCCCCAAGCAGGGGCTTGTGGTTTATGGATCTGTCGACAAGGATACGGCAATCCGCATCGTCGAGGAGCATCTCGCTGGCGGGAAGATCCTTGAAGACAAGAAGATCGAGCTGAAGGAAGAGGAGTAGGAAATGGGTTTCAAGAACTATATTCTCGTATGTGGAGGTACAGGATGCGAGTCATCCCGTTCCGATCAGATCTATCATTCGCTTATAGATGAGGCCCAGGCCCAGGGTGTTGCCGATCAGGTCCAGGTCATAAAGACAGGATGCTTCGGATTCTGCGAGCAGGGACCTATAGTGAAGGTCCTTCCTGAGGATTCTTTCTATGTCCAGGTCAAGCCTGAGGATGCAAAGGAGCTTATCGCTGAGCACGTCATTAAGGGACGCGAGGTGACCAGGCTTCTCTACAGCAAGGCCCCAAGGAAGGCCTATGAGGAAGTAGAGGACATCAAGTTCTATCAGAAGCAGCTCAGGATTGTCCTCCGCAACTGTGGTTCCATCGATCCTGAGAATATCGATGAATATATTGCTGCAGATGGCTATAAGGCCCTTGAGAAGGTCCTTTTCGATATGACTCCTGATCAGGTGATCGATGAGCTCAAGACAGCTGGCCTGAGAGGAAGAGGCGGCGCAGGCTTCCCGACATGGATGAAGTGGAACTTCACCAAGCAGGCCGAAGGCGATGAGAAGTATGTGGTCTGTAACGCTGACGAAGGCGATCCGGGCGCATACATGGACCGTTCTACGCTTGAGGGCGATCCGCATTCAGTGCTTGAGGCCATGACGATCTGCGGACACACGATCGGCGCGCATCATGGGTATATCTACATCCGCGCTGAGTATCCTCTTGCCATACATCGTCTTGAAATCGCAATGAAGCAGGCCAGGGAGTACGGGCTTCTCGGAAAGGATATCCTTGGTTCAGGCTTTGACTATGATATCGAGATAAGGCTTGGTGCAGGCGCATTCGTATGCGGTGAGGAAACAGCTCTCCTCCAGTCCATCGAAGGCCATAGGGGAATGCCTCAGCCACGTCCGCCATTCCCGGCAGTGAAAGGTCTGTGGGGCAAGCCGACAGTCATAAACAATGTAGAGACATGGGCTAACGTAGCGCAGATAATCAACAAGGGCGGTGAATGGTTTGCCTCGATCGGCACAGCAGACAGCCATGGAACGAAGGTATTCGCGCTTACCGGCAAGATCTGCAATTCAGGCCTCGTCGAGGTCCCGATGGGAACGACGCTCCGTGAGATCGTATATGATATCGGCGGCGGCATAGCCCATGGCAAGAAGTTCAAGGCTGTGCAGACAGGCGGTCCTTCAGGCGGTGTCATCACTGAGGAGAACCTTGATACTCCTATTGATTTCGGCGGTCTTCAGAAGATCGGCTCCATGATGGGCTCAGGCGGAATGATCGTAATGGACGAGGATGATTGCATCGTCGATGTCGCCAAGTTCTATCTCAACTTCACCGTTGACGAGTCATGCGGAAAGTGCGCACCATGCCGCATCGGAGGAAAGAGCCTCTGCAACATCCTTGAGAAGATAACGCAGGGCAAGGGAGAGCCTGAGGATATCAAGCAGATCCAGCAGATTGCCCATGCGATGAGGATCGGATCACTCTGCGCGCTTGGCCAGACTGCTCCAAACCCTGTCCTTTCAAGTCTAAGGTACTTCCCTGAAGAGTATCAGGCGCATATCCATGACAAGAAGTGCCCATCAGGCAAGTGCAAGAAGCTCATAAGCTATGAGATCAATCCTTCCAAGTGCATTGGATGTACAGCTTGCTCGCGCAAGTGTCCTGTCGGTGCCATTTCCGGAGAGGTCAAGAAGCCTCATAAGATCAATGGCAATGTATGTATCAAGTGCGGAGTCTGCAAGGAAACCTGTAAGTTCGGCGCAAGTGAGATTCACGAGGAGGCTTTGAATGATTCATTTAACCATACAAGGAATAGAAGTAGAGGTTGCAGAGGGGACAACTGTGCTGGAGGCTGCCAGGAAAGCCGGCATAAGGATCCCGACGCTCTGCTATCATCCTGATCTCAAGCCGTTCGGTTCATGCGGTCTTTGCGTATGCAAGCAGGAAGGATCTTCAAAGATCATCCGCGCATGCTCGACACCTGCGGCTGAAGGGATGAAGATCATAACGCATGACCAGGACCTTTATGAGGTGAGAAGGACGATACTCGAGCTGACGATGAGTACGCATCCATCATCATGCCTGCTCTGCACGAAGAACAACAAATGCGAGCTGCAGAAGCTTGCTATAGAGTATGGAGTGCGTGAGCAGCCATTTGAGGTCAGGCTTGCCGAGGATAAGAAGGACCGCTCTACGGGAGCTGTTGTCCTTGATCCTGAGAAGTGCATCAAGTGCGGACGCTGCGTTCAGGTCTGCCAGGGCCTTCAGGGGGTATATGCGCTGGAGTTCATCGGACGTGGAGACAAGACCACGATGAGTCCTGCAGCGTCTCTTCCTCTTGGTTCCTCACCGTGCATCAAGTGCGGGCAGTGCATCACTCATTGCCCTGTAGGTGCAATCTATGAGCAGGATCAGACAAATGACCTGATGAAGGCGATTGCAGATCCTGAGAAGGTTGTGGCTGTACAGATAGCTCCTGCTGTAAGGGTCGCGATAGGCGAGGAGTTCGGAATGAAGCCAGGAGATGTATCGACAGGAAAGCTTTATACAGCTCTTCGCCGTCTTGGCATCGATTACGTCTTCGACACCAATTTCGGAGCTGATCTCACGATCATGGAAGAGGGCTATGAGCTTCTTGGCAGGATAAAGAATGGCGGTGTGATGCCTCAGATCACTTCATGCTGCCCGGGCTGGATAGACTATGTTGAAGAGTACTATCCAGAGCTTCTTGACAATCTGTCATCGGCCAAGAGCCCTATGATGATGCAGGGTGCCATAACCAAGACCTATTGGAGCGAGAAGTCCGGAATAGACAAGAAGAAGATCTTCTCTGTCGCTATAATGCCATGTACGGCCAAGAAGCATGAGATCAGGAGAGATGGAGAGCATGCGTCATCATCAGGATACTATGATGTTGACCTTGTGCTTACGACAAGGGAGCTTGCGCGTCTCATCCTGTCGCGCGGCCTTGATTTCGCATCGCTTCCTGAGAGCGAGGCTGACAGCCCTATCGGCGAGTATACTGGAGCAGGCACGATCTTCGGCGTGACCGGAGGTGTCATGGAGGCTGCTCTCCGTACAGCTTACTATGGGCTGACAGGGAAGGAGCTTGCAGATCCTGAGATAAAGCTTGTCAGAGGCATGGATGAAGTGAAGCGCGGTGAGGTCGATGTGAATGGCCGCAAGGTGCGCGTCGCGGTTGTCCATGGCATGAGCAATGCCAAGTCGCTTCTTGAGAAGATCAAGGCTGACAAGGCTGCCGGCAAGGAAAGCGATCTGGACTTCATAGAGATCATGGCATGCCGTGGCGGCTGCATAGCCGGAGGCGGACAGCCTTATGGCACGGATGATGAGGTCAGGGAGGAGCGTATCGCAGGCCTTTATACAGATGATGAGAAATCTGCAAAGAGATGCTCTCATCAGAATCCTTCGATACAGAAGCTCTACAAGGAGTACCTCGGGGAGCCTCTTTCAGAGAAGGCCCACCATCTCCTCCATACAGAGTACCATCAGATTCCGATTTACAAGGACTGATCGTGCTGATTGCAAGGCTGCTGCGAGGATGCAGCAGCCTTTTCCTTATACATAGGGGATTTCTGTGCCAGCTTATCACCTGTTGACGCTCATCACTGTTATTGCATCACAAGCTGAATCGTCATAGAGCAATATAGTATGCCCGCTTGCTGATATCCTTATCGAATCAAGATTCTCGCCTTTTGTCTGTGTCTTCGAGAATTCCTCGATCCTTGTTCCGCTGTCAAGGACCTTATAGCTCACCAGCGCTCCGTCATCTTCATCTATCATATAGACATAACGTTTATCCGCAGTGACTGAGACTGCTGATGCTTTGAATCCAAGAGGCTCTGATTCATAGTCATTCCATGCGTTTCCTCCGTTGACGATCACTGCGTTGTCACCGACTATCAGGACATTGTCCTTGCTGAGTATGGCCACACCTTCTGTATTGCTGAGGACACTCTCGTACTCATCAACCAGGCTGAGAGGGGCAAGGTACTGCGTATAAAGCTCTTCTGTCCCCTTGTCGGCATAGCCTGCGAAGTATGCTGTCTCTCCTGCGATGATCATAGTGTCATCATAGTCGAAGAACTCAGGATAGCCCTCAGTGAACATGCCCAGGAAGTTCTTCTCATCTGTGTCTTCGAATATAGAGGTGGTGGCAGCGTCAAGAGTGAAGAGGAATGCTCCTGCATATCGTCTTGTCTGGTCCCCGAAGATAGCAATGCCTGCATTCCTTTCTGTGTTTATTCCAGCGAAAAGCGCATTTGCAGGTGTGAATTCACCGCTTCCGGTGCTTATATCATCATCGGTCATTCCTTTCACAGATAGTGTCATCGCCCTTGTTTCCGGGCTGTAGCTGTACACTGCCGCTTCTATCGGGGAGTTCATTATGGCGAATATGCTGTACTCCTTTGTCGTCACTTCCCCTGCCGCAATGTCTGCTATGGTCTGTCCCGCATCGATTCCGATATCATCATACGGGTAGCTCTTTTCAAGCACCAAGGAACTCCGTACCACTGAGCAGATCTGAAGGACTCTTGATGTGTTTGATGCGATGATGACTTCACCATTCGGCAGGAACTCTACGGCCATCGTTTGCCCCATTTCTATATCGCTGCTGGATTCGTAGATGATATTCCCTTGGTTCGGCGCTCCTATGTCCGCTGCTGCGATTGCCTCGAAATTGAATGAAGCAGAGCCAGATGCGCCTGTCCTGGATGTGGATGCGACAGCATCAAGGCGATGCACACCCTCAGATGGCGTCAGCTCTATAGACTCCCCATCCCCGATCATCTCCCCGTTCAGGTGCCATGTTATCTGGAATGATTCTATATCAGAGTCAGATGTGAGCGAGACGGTTATCGGGATGCCTGCGGTGACTGTGTCGCTGAGTCCGGTTATCGTTAGCTTCACAGGAACACCTGTCGTGTTCACAAGCTCTATCGGGGTGGGCTCTGATGGGTATTTGTCCATGTCGAACTCGATGGTCCCGACAGAAGTCTGTCCGTCAGCGACCCTGACGACCTCTGTAAAGCCTGCCAGCGCTTCTGGCTTGCCTTGCTCGTATAGCCTTGCTGATAGCCTGTATGAACCCGATGGGTAATCAGTTCCCTTATATACAGCAGTGCCTTCAGCCTTGTTGATCGAATACTCCGTGAGATTGTCAACTTCCGTGCCATCGTACTCAGGGATGAACTCGACGATTATCACAGGATCGGAGGTGAGCACGTCAGGATCCCAGCTGAGGTTTATCGTGACATCTCCTTTCCCGATAAGCTCGTCCAGATATATCGTGGTGTTCGCGGAACGTCCGGTTATCCTGACTTCGGTGCTGCCTCTGACAAGGGCATCGCCGTTCTCGTTCAGCGCAGTCGCCTGAAGCTCCCACTCTCCGACTGCCATCCCGTCGACTGTCGTTGATGTCTTCGATGTCTCTATATCCAGCGAAGCTCCTGCTGGCCCGCTGCCTGTTATCCTGTAGCTTACGATGTTCAGCGGGAAGTCCTCGGGGAGTATTGATCTTGAGCTGTCGCTCGCCAGGTTGATCCTCAGCGTTTCGTGGCTCTGCGCTTCCTCGCACGACGCAAGAAGCATGATTGATGATAAGATTGAGATCACGATGAATAGCTTTTTCATGGTCGTCTCCTTTACCATCTATACGCCTCAGCCCCTGTTTTCATCCAACTTCGCTGACAAAAGATGATTAATCCGATAGAATTCCCGCCATGAAAGAGAGACTCAACTTCAGCGTGGAGCTGGAAATGCGGGGGAAGGATATTTTCTCATTGTTTTCCTCCCTGATTGACCTGAGCGGTGCTGTGAACAAGGAAGAGGCGCTTTCTCTGATAAGGAAGAGGGAGGAGCTAGGGCCTACTGCCATAGGCAACGGAATCGCTGTACCCCATGCCAAGATCCCGGGCCTGGCGCATCCTGCCGTGGCCATAGGGACACTATCGGAGCCTGTGGCATATGGCGGCGATGATATAATGATCATAATCATGATGCTTCTGCCTGAAGGAGGTTCTGCCTCTGATGTCGAGCTTCTTTCATCTCTTGTCTCCGCCGTGTCGTCTGAAAGCGGGAGAAGGCGGGTGCTTGAAGCAAAGAGCAGACAGGAGGTATTGGAGGTGTTTCTGGGATGAGCCGGCCTATACTCTTAGCGATTCTTGCGCTTTTCGGCATATTCGTCTACCTCGCGGCTTTCAAGGGCCTTATAGTATGGCCTCTCATGGTCCCGATATTGCTGCTAGTAGGTATCTACTATATAACGACATCGCTTGTGACGCGGAAGATGCTGGAGAAGGGAAGGGGAGATTCTGACTTCTTCTCCGTCCGTGCAGGCCTGATATCCAAGGATGGGACAAGCCTTGTCCAGGGGGCGATTGCTGTGACAGGCAATGAGATAGTCTTCTATTCAAGGAAGAGCGCGAAAGGCGGCATAAAGCCCGCATGGTCTTGCTTCACAGCTGAGATAGAGGGCTATACGATCAAGAAAGTCGATGACTGGCATAAGGGCATCGTCCTGTCCCTTTCAGGCTCTGATAGCGAGATCAAGCTTGCATCCCGCGATATAGAGAAGAAGGAAAAAGATTTCAGGAAGGCTCTTGGCTGGCCGGAGGAATGACCATTTCCGGACATCCATGCAGCTGGATCCTGGCCCTTGATGCCACTGGCAGGCAATGCAGCGTGGCCTTAGCCTTAGACCATGAGACGGTTCATGGTTGTTGTGATTGCTATGCTTGCTGCATCGGCTTTGCATCCATCAGGATGGCAGGCCGGGATAGATCTTCGATGTCTGGACTCCTTTTTCTATCCATCAGTGCGCGTTGACGGTGAGTTCTCGTACCGCTTCTCTGAAGTGAGGGTCACCATCCCTCTCCGTTATACCCATTCAAACACCCATGAACTTGATTTTGCGGAGACAGGGCTTATTGTCTCGGTTTATCCATTCGATGGCCTTGGCTTCTATGCTGGGGTGTCAATGCTCCGTATCGGCTATGCCTGGGGGCTTGAGGCTCCTGCCGATCCTCTTATCCTCTTTTCCGAGGCTATGATAGGCTGGACATTTGAGTTTCCATACTTTTTCGTTGAACCGAGGATTTCCGTGACAGATATCTTCTCATCAGAGAAAGGCAGGCTTGAGGCCATCAGGGAAGCTATGCCCCAGTATTCACCGATCCGCATCTCTTTGATAGTAGGTTGTGCTTTCTAGCATGAGAAGGAGTTACATATGATGGTGAAAATGCAGGATTTCCTGAACAGGAGCGTTGCGATGCTGCTTGCAGCGGCAACTCTTTTCGTATCATGTTCAATCCCGTCGGCAGGTCCCGGCTCTGTAGATCCCCGTGAGCTTGTATCGACGGCTGGCCGTCTCATCGATGAGAATCTTGATCTCGTCCGCGAGGCGATAAGCGCGGAAATACCGGAGGGAGAGGATATAACGGAGCTGACAGGCTATGATATCGCGACGAGGGCGCTTGTCGAGGATAACGGTGAGGAATACCTTGCCTTCTGCATCGGGACAAATAGCTTTGAGTCGGTAGATGATGTCCTTGAGGCCGCATCATCATTGGCTCCTCAGGCTGAGCTTGAGAAGATACGCTCTGACATGGAAAGCTACGAAGCGCGTCTATTAAGGGAGGTCGGCAGCCGGTACAGAGCCTTGTCGCCAGCCCAGGAGGAAGAGTTCTTCGCTTCCCTCAAGTCCCTTGTCATAAAGACTGCCGTGCTGCTCACTGCTGCTGTTGTATATGCGTTCGTGCCAGAGATGGTCTTCTGGGGCAAGATCTCTGCCGCCGCCGCAGTCGCAGTCGCTGCCGGGATACTTTCCACGACATTCATATCGATCGTAGAGCATTATAAGCTTGACAGGGAAGTCGATGAGTCCTTCCAGTCATGGCTTGAGGATGTCACGACAGAGCCTGCCGCATCCTGGGCAATCGCCGCCGCCATGATAAATCTTGGCACATCGCTCAATCGTTCGCCTGTGCTTACGGCCTTGATCCTTGGCGTGTTTGCTGTTTTCAACATCGTCGATGAGGTGCAGACCATGCTCAATCTCAACTTCGATGCCTGATGCCTGGCTTATAGCGTTCTTCTAGCGCTCTTCGCATGCCGGGGATGTTCCCTTTGGAGGCTTTTAGAGTCATAATCATATCATGGACCATACTGAATCTCTTTGTGATAGATTTATCCGCTATACAGTCTTCGATACTATGTCGGATCCATCCATGTCCGGCAGGAAAAGGCCTACGACAGATGGCCAGGAGAAGCTGCTCCTCGCACTCTGCGATGAAATGAAAGAGCTTGGCCTTGATGTGTACTATGGAGAGGAGAAGGTTGCCATGGGTGTTCTTGAATCAAACGGTCCTGAAGGATCTGTTGCATTCATGGCCCATGTCGATACGGCGGATGCCGTGCCTGGCAACAATGTGAAGGCAAGGAAGATCGACAGCTATGATGGCTCTCCGATAGTCCCTGATGGCGTGGTCATAGATCCTGAGGATGATCCGGATCTTCTCCGGTATATAGGTTCAGGAATCATAACATCTGACGGTACGACGCTTCTTGGTTCTGATGATAAGGCCGGGGTTGCGGTGATCATGGCGGCACTTGCCCATCTTGCTTCCCATGAGGATATAAAGCATCCGAGGATTGAGGTGTTCTTCACCCCCGATGAGGAGATAGGGGCAGGTGTTGATGCTTTCCCGTTCAGCCGTATGAAGTCAGGTATCTGCTATACGGTGGATGGGGGAGCGGAAGGTGAGATCGAGACTGAGTGCTTCAATGCCGCTTCTGTTGATATCTCTCTGGAAGGGACAGCCTGCCACCTTGGATCGGGAAGGGGCAAGATATGCAATGCGGCAGTTGCCGCTGCTGCGATAGCCCTGTCCTTGCCGTCTTCCCAGAGCCCTGAATCCACCGATGGGCATTTCGGATACTACGCTGTTGACTCCATAGAAGGCACTATGGAGCATGCAAGGCTCTCGATCCTTCTCCGTGATTTTGATTACGGCATGCTGCAGCGTCGCATAGAAGCGGTGAGGAAGGCCGCTGAAGCTGTTGAGATGCTGCATTCCGTGAAGGTGGATGTGGTTGCCAGGATACAGTATAGGAACATGAAAGAGGTCAACAGCAGCCATCCGGAAGCCCTTGATGCGATCATGAGGAGCGCCGGGCGCAAAGGTATCCAGATAAGGGAGGAAGCTATAAGGGGAGGAACGGACGGAGCAAGGCTTGCTGAGCGCGGCATAGCATCGCCGAACATATTCACAGGCGGCCATAACCTACATTCCAGGAAGGAATGGATCGCTGTAAAGGCGATGGAAGCATCGCTTTCCCTGGTCCTTGGCATCATAGAGGAATTCTCATGAGGAAGGCTGCTTTCCTTCTGGCATTGCTTTCCATGGCTGCCGCACTTTGCGCAAGCACCGTGGAGTTTGATGAGTCCGTGCCTGGGAATATCGCATCGGTCATCAGCGAAAGCGTGGATAGATGGACAGAGGGGCGTGGGGATATCCAGGTGTCTGTGTCTGGCTACAGAGAGGATACTGAGCTTTTCGAGGGACGTATCTTCGCATCTTTCACAGCTGTCTCAGGCGGTGCTGAGTATGAGATAAGGGCTGTGGGGGCTGGCCGGGACGGTATCGAGGAGGCCATAGGGAATGAGATAAGGAACATATTGTTCTATGAAGACTCGTTCATGGCAGATGCACCTCGCCTTGACTATATCTACCGCGGATCATATTCGTTCCTTTCAGACGCATATTTCAGAAGAGGTACACGGCTTTCGGCTGTGGACGGCAATGGAAGGACACGGGGGCTTTTTGAGGTTGCGGAGCGTTATGACGGATCTGTCATGCTTGAGCCTGTCTATCTATCATCTCCCGTTCCTGGCCTTAGCCTGGTGCAGAGCGGGGAGTGGACAGCTTCGGTCTCGGCATCCATGGGCTTCAGCTTCCCGTCCCCTGCGTTTGAGCTGACAGCATCGATCGGACGCTCAGATCTTATCTATCCTTTCATGCCGCTTATATCATTCACATACATGATGAAGGGAAACGCTTCCTATTATTATGGAGGCATCGGGCTGGGAGCTTCGCTCAATCTGTGGAGGATATTCCCTGCATTCTCATTCACGCTCATTGAGGATGGCAGGATAGGAGCTGATGCGTCCATTCTTCTTGGTGCAGGACCTGATGGCTTTGACTGGAGGGGACGGTACTCAGTTTATTATGAGCATTCACCGCTGCCTTCGTTCTTCTGGCGCATAGGATATGTCAATCTGCAGAATGAGCATATGCTCATGATCGGTGGAGGAGGTAGGTTCTGAGAAGGTTTCTGATTCTGGCGTTATCATCGTTTCTGCTCTTCTCCTGTGCTTCGTCTTATATCCCAGTAGACGGACCGGGCTGGATACTTGATCCTCCGTCCTCGTCAGGCTCTTCTGCCTTCGTAGGCGAGGGAATTGGAGTGAATGAGCAGGAGGCGAGAACCGCCGCATATCGTGATGCGCTTGAGAAGATGGGAGAGGATCTTGGCTATGATATAGTCCCGCAGTACTTCAGGGAGTTCCTGAATACTGACAGGATCGAGGCTATGGGGACATATGTCAGCAGCTTCTATACGACATTCGACAACTCCGGCTATTACTATTATATCCTTGCAATCACCCCGTCTGAGCGCTTTGATGCCTTGCGGAGCGAGGATGCAGAGAATGCAAGGGCGCGTGACAGGGAGATAAGGTCGCTTCTTTCATCGGCCTCTGCCCATTACAGGGAAAATGAGGATGTTGATGCGATCTCTGATGTCCTTCATGCCGTATCGCTTTCCCTGGATGGCTCGCTGGAATATAGCCCGGAGGCCTTGCTTTCCAGGGCTGTGGGCTATCTTGGCAACATAGTCCTCAACGTTGATGATTCCAATGGTGCAATCTGCTCTGTTCGCATGAGACGTGCAAGGGGGCCGTTCCATCCGATGGTCAGGGGCGGCAAGGTCGATGCTGTCTATGAGATGGTCACAAACGACGGGACGATAATGCAGGACAGCGTCACTGCCGCGACAATGGATAATGGAAGCTTCTCCTTCACGTGGACCAATCCCTATATGGTCAGGGAAGGGGATATACATTTCCTTGTCGATATTCCGGATGATGTAATAGCCGAGATAGAGGCAAAGGCTCCTGAAGGGTTCCTTGATCCTCTGCTTTCCATCCGCGAAGAGAAGAGCGTTGTGTATCATTACAGCCTTCCCGACAAGTTTCCTCATGAAGAAGCGCTTATCGCAATAGTTCCATATGTCAGGGGAGATGACACGGTATTCGCGGAAGAGTCATTCTCAGCTTTCAAAAGCCAGATGGATAGCGCAGGTGTCGGATATGATATCGTTGTCGCAACTGGAGAGGATGATGAGGATATCATCCGCCGCTTGATAGGCACATATCCCGAGAAGCGTTATTTCATAATATCATACCTTGGCGTCACGGATTACCGCGAAGCTTTCGACGGCTTCTATGTCAGGGTCGATGGCAGGAATCTTGTGATGGACAGGAATACGCTGCTTGTGGAGGAGGAGATATTCGCATCTGACGGAGGCCGCACGATCGAGGAGGCCGAGAGAAATGCTCTTGCCAGGGGCTCAAGGATCGCCGCTGGAATGCTTCTCAAGGAGATCTAGGCCTCTTTGAGAATCCGTATCTCCCCAGCCCACCTGCTCTCATCAGGGGTCTCCAGCACAAGTGGTATGCCCTGCACTTCGTCCATCCTTGCGATGGACAGGAATGGCTCGATTCCGATAAGCCCCAGCCCAAGGCTCTCATGCCTGTCCTTGTGTGAGCCTAGCGGCACTTTCGAGTCATTCAGGTGCATCCCGTAAAGCTTATCCCTGCCAAAGCGTGACATGAATAGGCCCATGATGCCTGCGATATCATCCTTGACATCGTAGCCAGCTCCGAAGAGGTGCGCCGTATCCAGCGTTATGCCGAGCCTGTCCTTGTTCCGGGAAAGCGAGATTATCTCATCAAGTTCCTCGAATGTAGAGCCGAGTATCGTGCCGGCACCGGCGGTGTTCTCAATCGCTATCCTCAGGCCAGGATATGCCGACAGCACTTCATCGAGCATCATTGCCGCACGTCTGATCCCGTCCTTGCGCTCTCCTTCCTTGTATGCTCCTGGATGTATGTTTATGACGGAAAGGCCCAGCATGACTGTCCTTCCTGCCTCATCCATGAAAAGGTCCAGGGATTTCTTCCTGAGCTCATCATCAGGCGTTGCCGGGTTTATCAGATAACCTGCATGGGGAAGTATAGCTGCTGCTGTGTAGCCAGTGTCCGATGCGGCCTTCCTGAAATCTTCTGCCATGCTGGCAGCGAGCGCAGGTGCATTCCATACCCTCTGGTTCTTTGTGAACATCCCGAATCCTGTTGCCCCAAGCGCATGTGCACGCTCAGGCGCCAACGCTATCGATGCCGAAATTGATACATGTGGTCCTATGTAGAGCATGAAAAGAATGTAACGTGGATTGAAAACAGCGTCAAACGATGCTAATTTCGTTTCATGGATTTCTTTCAGGGACAGAAGGGAGCGGGGTTCTCTGTGCTATCAGTGGACGAGCTTCCTGACTACAAGGCAGAGGGTATCTTGTTCGAGCATGAGAAGACAGGCTTCCGTGTCTATTTCGTGAACTGCGATGACAAGGAGAGGTTCTTCTCTTATACAGTCTATACACCGCCTGAGAACAGCAAGGGTATCTCTCATATCCTTGAGCATACCGTGCTGGCTGGCAGCAGAAGGTATCCTGTAAAGGATCCATTCATGCTGCTTTCGCGCAACAGCTGCAATACGTTCCTCAATGCGCTCACCGGCGTTGACCGGACTTATTACCCTGCAGCATCTACTGTCATCAAGGATTTCGACAATATATTCGCAGTCTACACCGATGCGATCTTCTCCCCGCTTCTGCGTGAGGAGACATTCATGCAGGAAGGGATAAGGATAGCTTCCGGCAATGGCCTCCATTTTGAAGGAGTGGTATTCTCCGAGATGCTTGGCGAGATGGCTGAACATGAGTTCGTGCTATCTTCCGCTTCGACCAAGCCGCTGTTCGGTGATTCTCCTTATCAGTATGAGTCAGGGGGAGATGGAAGGGAGATCTGCCGTCTCACATATGATGAGTACAGGAGCGCATATGATAAGTTCTATGTGCCTGGGAATATCACATTGTTCCTCTATGGCGACATGGACGTATGGCAGAAGCTTTCATTCCTCGATTCAGAGTACCTTGCCGCTCGTGACGGCGGTTGCAGGATAGAGCGAATACAGCCTGCAGAACGCTGGAGAGAGCCACGGCGCATAGTCGCATCATCACCTGCAGAGGCAGGTGAAAGCGGTGCCTCCGTCATGCTCTCATGGCTTCTCGGCGACAATGCGGCAGGAGGCGAGAGCACCCTTCTTTCATTGATTGTCGATATACTTCTCGGATCTTCCGGATGTCCTTTGTACAAGGCTATTGCAGAATCTGATCTCGGCACTGATCTCTCAAGCGAGAGCGGGATGTGCTCAAGCTACAGGGACCTTGTCTTCTCTGCAGGTTTTGCAGGTGCAAGGGCGGAGGATGCTGACAGGATAGAGTCCTATATTATGGATAGCCTATGCAGGATCGTATCGGATGGCTTTGACCAGAAGGCTGTTGAGGCTGCGATAAGGAGGATGGAGTTCTCGCTCAAGGAGATACCTGGCGGCATGCCGATGGGCATGAGACTGTTTTTCCAGGCTGAGAAGGGACTTACGTTCGGAACGGACATCAAGCGCTTCCTCTCTCCATCTGCCGTGATAAAGGATATAAGAAGGCAGTGGCAGGAGGATCCAAGATTCTTCGAGCATTGGATAGAAAGAAACCTTCTGGAGAATCCTCATCGTCTCCTTGCTGTCGTAAGGAAGGATCCTGAGGAGCAGCAGAGGATAGATGACTCTATTTCCAGGGCTCTTCGCGAAAGGGAATGTGAGTATTCCAAGGATAAGGAGGACAGATTCATGGCTTTCCAGCTTGCACAGGACCCGCCTGAAGCCCTGCTGTCTGTCCCAAGGCTGTCTGTGTCAGATCTTCCAAGGCGTTTTGAGCGCATAGGCCATACGATAGACGGGAACATCGTGGAATGCCCGATGATGACAGGCGGCGTTGTCTATACTGACATCCTTTTTGATATATCGGACCTGGATTATGAGGAGCTTGACTATGCGAATGTGTTTTCCAGGGTGATCTCGATGTGCGATACCCCTGATATGGACTATTCCTCGCTGCAGACCGAGCTCAGGTTCGTGTCAGGCGGCTATGCTTTCTTCGTTGAGTCCGGTTCTACGGCAGCTGGGGAGGCGAAGGTTTTCCTTGTTTGCCGCCTGAAGTCCCTCCCCGGACTTGAAAAGGACGGGCTCTCTCTCTTCCTGAAGATATTCTTCGAAGGGATCATCGATGACGAGAAGAGGATCCGTGCAGCTCTTGTTGATATCTCGACGGATTACCAGAGCAGCATAGTGCAGAGCGGGCAGGCATATGCGATGAGCGCAGCGGCTGCATCTCTGAGCCCGTCTCTTTATATCGGGGAAAGGCTTACCGGAATCACCTGCTGGTACACGATAGAAAAGATGCTTTCCTCTGATCTTTCGGCAATCGGGCGGTCACTTGCGGCCATTCGCGGCAAGATACTTTCGCGAGGCAGGGTGATATGCCATATAACAGCTGAGCCTGATGACATCCCCGGAGCAAGGGATGCCGTAAAGGCCTTTGTCTCCGCTCTTCCTGAAAGGGGGGCTGCGGGGAAGGCCGTGGAGAGGATAGTCCCACAGCTTCCGGAGTTCTCTGCGTACACGCTCTCCTCATCGGTCTCGTTCGTTGGGATCGCTGGCCATGGCAGCGCCATGTCCGACAGTGCCTCCTCTGCGGACAAAATCTTCCTCTCCATATTGTCCACCACCGGACTGTGGAACCTTGTAAGGGAGAAGGGCGGCGCATATGGAGTCGGCGCCTACCTTGACTACATAGAGAGGATATGGTCGTTCTATTCATACAGGGATCCAAGGCTTGATGGCACGATCAAGGACCTGAGGAAGGCTGTCGAGGATTTCTCTGCCGATGATGAGAGGCTGTCCGATGCCCTGATAGCGGAGCTGTCACGTACACTGAGGCCTGTAGCCCCTGCGATACGCTCGCTCATTGATATAAGAAGGACTGTCTACGGGATAAGCGATGATGAGAGGGAACGGAAGCTTGATGAGATATTGTCGCTCTCTGTTTCGGACATAATGCAGGCGAGGGACAGGTTCCTCAGATCGCTTCAGCTTCTGCATGTTGCGGCGATCGGTGACAGGAATGCTGTAGAGAAGTCGTCATTCCCGTTCACTTCAAGGAGCCTTCCTCTCTCCTCTGTGGTACAATCAGGGGATGAGGAGGCAGAATGAAGTACATAGGAGCGATCGATCAGGGGACTACAAGCACGAGATTCATGATCTTCTCTTCAGATGGGGCTGTGGTGTCATCTTCGCAGATAGAGCATAGACAGATATGCCCGAGGCCGGGCTGGGTCGAGCATGATGCTGATGAGATATGGGGCAACACGTGCCGCGTGATAGCTGAAGCCCTGGACAAGGCGGGCCTTTCAGGCTCTGACATATCAGCTGTAGGCATAACCAACCAGCGTGAGACCATAATCCCGCTCAGGCGTTCAGATGGCAGGACTCTGCATAATGCCATAGTGTGGCAGGACCTTCGCGGAAGCGATTATGTGGAGAGCCTCAAGGCGAAGCTTGCGGAGGATGTGCTGAAGAAAAGGACCGGTCTGCTTTATTCACCTTATTTCTCAGCTTCCAAGATCAGGTGGCTTCTTGACAACTCCAAGGCTGTGGGCAAGGCCGCTTCAGATGACGATCTGGTGTTCTGCACCATGGACTCCTTCATAGTCAACAGGCTGACAGGCGGCAGCGTCACCGTCACAGATGTCACGAATGCCTCACGCTACATGCTGATGGACATAAGGACTCTTGACTGGGATGATGATATGCTATCCCTCACAGGCATAAGCAGGAGCTTCCTTCCCAGCATAGTATCATCTTCAGGGGTGATCTACGGATATACATCACCTGATGGCCCGTTCGGGGCGTCAATACCTGTAGCCGGGATACTCGGGGATCAACAGGCTGCGCTCTTCGGGCAGGCGTGCTTCTCTCCAGGGGAGTCGAAGTGCACCTACGGGACAGGATGCTTCATGCTTACCAACATAGGCGCTGAGCCATGTGTCTCGGAGCATGGGCTGCTGACGACTGTTGCTTACCGGATAGAAGGGAAAAGCCCCGTATACGCTCTGGAGGGCTCCGTAGCTGTTGCGGGGGCCCTGATACAGTGGGTCAGGGATGACCTCGGGCTTGTTAAGAGCGCCAAGGAGCTTGATGAGGAGGCGGAGTCTGTCGTTGATTCTGGAGGTGTCTACATAGTTCCAGCGTTCTCCGGGCTCTTCGCGCCATATTGGCGCAGCGATGCGCGTGGTGTGATCGTAGGCCTCACCAGATATGCGAAGAAATCCCACATCTGCCGTGCCGTGCTGGAATCGACTGCATTCCAGGCAAATGATCTCAAGGATGCGATGGAGCTTGACAGCGGTGTCAGGATCGAGAGCCTCAAAGCCGATGGCGGCATGACCAACTCGATGCCTCTCATGGTCTTCCAGGCCGATATAATGCAGATCCCGGTGATAAGGCCGCAGATAAATGAGACGACGTGCCTGGGGGCTGCATATGCTGCGGGCCTCTCTGTCGGCGTGTGGAAGGATGTGGAGAGCCTTCGCGGATATTGGAAAGAACAGATGCGATGGCTTGGCACAATGGATGACAAGGAGAGAGAAAACAAGCTACGATACTGGAAGAAGGCGGTTAGCCGCACCCTTTCCTGGGTTGAGTGATAAGGAGTCGTGATGTTTCAGGTTTTTGCAGAACTGAGCATAATGAGCTATATAAGGCTGCTTGTAGAGACAGCGGTCCTGACGTTCGTCATATACAGGCTGTATGTCGCTATCTCCGACACGAAGGCGACAGAGGTCTTTGGCCTGGTTTTCGCAATAGTGGTGGCATATCTTCTCTTCCGTGTGTTCGGCCTTGATGTGCTGACGCTCATCATAGAGAAGCTGATGGTGCCGTTCCTTATGCTTCTGTGCGTGTTCTATCATCCTGAGCTCCGCCGGGCGCTCTCATCATCTTTTACGAGGAAATCGAGATTCTTCCGCATCGGAGTCCAGACGACAAGCGAGCAGATCGATTCGATACTCAACGCCTGCAATATACTTGTCGAGAAGAAGAGGGGAGCCCTCATCGTTTTCCCGCGCCATACGGATATCCAGTCGATACTGGAGTCAGGAACGAAGGTGAACGGCGACCTGTCCTCAACGCTTCTTCTTACGATATTCGACCACGATACGCCTCTTCATGATGGTGCGGCTGTCGTTATCGGCGGACGCATAGCATATGCTGCCTGTTATCTGCCCCTGTCGGAGCAGAAAGGGATAAAGGCGACATTCGGTACAAGGCACAGGGCTGCACTTGGCCTTGCCGAGGCATCAGATGCGATTGTCCTCGTCGTCTCCGAGGAAACCGGTGCGATATCCCTGGCTTATAACGCGAATATCTACTATAACCTCTCGAATGCGACGATAAAGCGCACTCTTCTATCGCTCTTCAGCTATCGCGATGTGATTCCTCAGGAGTCAAAGGAGTCGGCAAGTGAAGCAGAGTAAGACAATCTCAACAATCCTTACCAACTGGATTCCCAAGGTCTTCTCATTCCTGATCGCGCTTTTTATCGTGCTGGCGGTGAGGTTCATGAACGTGAATGACAGGGTTGTCACGCTTCCTCTTGAAGTGACGCTCCCTGAATCATATTCAGCGGTGTCCCTTGTCCCTGATACCGTGGATGTCGTGATAACCGGTTCTGACAGCATAATCTATCTCGTGGAGCCTGAGACGATAAAAGCCTATGCTGATTTCTCATCTGTATCAGGGCCAGGAATCACGCGTGTGCCTGTCACCCTCGAATATGCAGGCGACATCTTCACGGCAGATGGCCTTACTGTATCGGCACGGCCGTCCAGCGTCAGGATTCTCTTCGAGGAAAAGCTGTGATAAAAGGCATCGGTGTAGATATCTGCCGCTGTTCAAGGTTCGAAGGGAAGGAAAGGCGATTCCTTGAGAGGATATTCACAGATGAAGAGCTTTCAATCTCTTCACGGAGTGAATATCTTGCATCCCGCTTCGCCGCGAAGGAAGCATTCTCGAAAGCGCTTGGGACAGGCATAAGGGGATTTTCCCTCAAGGAGATATCCGTACGCGAGGATGAGCTTGGGAAGCCTTATCTCTTCCTATCCGGACGGGCCGCGCTGATGGCGTCAGGCCTTTCTATCTTTCTCTCCATCTCGCATGAGAGGGAATATGCTGTCGCTATGGTGGTTGTGGAATGAGAAGCGACTGGAACCGTCCCGATACCTATGATATGCCTAAGGAAGGTGAGCGCAGGATAATGCTCCGTGTCTCATATGATGGCTCTGAGTACCATGGGTGGCAGTCTCAGGGTGGGCTTCCTTCTGTGCAGGGTACTATCTCGGATGTGCTTTCAGCTGTCACAGGCTGTGAGACTGTCGTATATGGCTCTGGCCGCACCGATTCAGGTGTGCATGCGCTTTCACAGGCCTGCCATTTCGATACATCATCGATGATCGAGCCTGGGAAATTTGCCGTGATACTCAACACCAAGCTCCCGAAGAGCATAAGGGTGCTCTCTTCATCAGCTGCCCCGGAAGGGTTCCATGCACGGTACTCGACGATGTCCAGGGAGTACTGGTATCTGATAAAGGAGAGCTGTGCGATGCTTCCGTTTGACAGGGGCCATGTCTCGCCTGTGAAGAAGCTTCCTCCAGTGCCGCTTCTGTCATCCTATGCGTCGGTGCTTGTCGGGACTCACGATTTCACGACTTTTGCGTCAGCGCGTGATCAGTCGCTTTCACGTGTCCGTGATATATACATCTCCGAATGGGATGTCATTGCAGACGCATATGGCATGCCGGTCCTGCGTTACAGGACTGCCGGCAATGCTTTTCTCTACCATCAGGTAAGGAGCATGGTCGGCACGATGATCGAGGCTGCGGCTGCAGGGGAGGATGAGGGCAGCTTCCGCTCAAGGCTTGAGGCCAGGGACAGGGAGAAGGCTCTCCGCACAGCGCCCTCCGATGGCCTGTACCTGGCATCTGTCAGTTATGATGCTGCGGAGTATCAGTGGTTTGAGGATAGATATGGGAAGCAGTAAGGCCGGACTGGAATATCTTATGAGCCTTGTCGACGAGGCTGAACGCATCATCATGTCAGATCCGCTTGCCGAGGACCATGAAGTTCTTTCATACAGTCTGGAAAGCCCTGCTGATGGCAGATGCTCTGATTTCCATCGCTCAGCAGCTTCCTGCCATGACTGCGATGGATACATGTCCCGCACAGTGTTTCCTCGCCCGATGCTCAAGAAGAGCTCAAGGATCATGTTCATAATGGGAAAGCCTGATGGAAGCATGATGCTTGAAGGCAGCCGCATTGCAGACTTCAGGAAGTGGTGGCATGACTCTCTTCTGCTTCAGGAAGGAGAGTGGTCCCTTACTTCCATAATAAAATGCCCTGTGCAGGTTTTCTCAGATGCAGCTGCGGATGCTTGCAGAGGCTATCTTAAGGAAGAGATGGAGGAATACGCGCCGGAAGCCCTTGTCATACTTGGAGCGGACGCCGCAAGGTACATGCTCAGGCGGGATGGTTCGATCGATAAGTTCCTGAAGAGGCGTTTCATGATAAACCACATACCGGCATTCGTCTCTCCTTCGCTTGAGGAGTACGCAGCCAATCCATCGCTCAGGCGCGCCATATGGGAGAACTTCCTCTTCATAAGAAGCACGCTCTCCCTTGATAAGAGGCAGCCGTGAGATATGCAGAAGTCCTTCTCCAGCTTCCATATGAGGCAAGCTACAGCTATATAGTTCCTGAGAAGCTCGAGGGAAAAGCCGTGTTCGGCACACGGTGCATAGTGCCGTTTGGCAAGCGGACGATGACGGGCTTCATCATATCTGTGTCAGATGAAAAGCCTTCCGGGGATTTCGCTCTCAGGGAAATCATAAGGATGATTGATGACTCGCCTGTCTTCAACGAGGCCCTTCTTGACATAGCGCGATGGATGGGCAGGATGTATTTCTCGCCTGCAGGGCTGTCTCTTTCCATGATGATCCCGTCGGGACGGAGGGAAAGCGAGATAAGTCCTTTCTATGAGCCTGTCTCATTCAGGAGGATCGAGACACTGACATCTGATCAGGAACACGCACTCTCGCAGCTCAGGGAAGGGAACGGCGGCGTGTACTATCTTTTCGGTGCCACAGGATCAGGGAAGAGCGAGGTGTATCTCAGGCGGGCAGAGGATAAGATAAGCGAAGGGAAGCAGGTGCTGTACCTCGTGCCTGAGATAACGCTTACGGAACAGCTTTCCGAAGAGGTTTATTCACGCTTCTCCGGCCGTGTCGCGATACTGCATTCATCCCTTACTCCATCGCAGCGCCTGAAGGCCTGGCATCAGATAATAAACGGGGAAGTTGATCTTGTGATAGGAGCGCGCAGCAGTGTCTTCGCCCCTTTCAGGAACCTTGGGCTCATCATACTGGATGAGGAGCATGAGACCTCATACAAGTCAGGGAATGCTCCACGCTACCATGCACGCCAGGTTGCGCAGTACAGGGCTGGCAAGGAGCATGCTGAGTTCATCATGGGCTCGGCAACACCATCTCTTGAGGCCTGGAAGCTCATGTCTGAGCATAAGATCCACCGCATAGACATGAAGACAAGGGCAGGCGGCGGCAGCTTCCCACGGGTTGACATAGTCAATATACGCGGAGAGAAAGGGAATATATCAGCTGAGCTTGAGAAGGCCATGCGGGAGGCTCTCTCTGATAAGAAAGGCGTGCTCCTGTTCCTGAACAGGCGTGGTTATACCTATGGCTATGTCTGTTCTTCCTGCGGACATGTCCTGACATGCCCGAACTGCTCTGTCTCCCTTACTTATCATAAGAAGGGCAGCAAGCTCGTATGCCACACATGCGGCTATACATGCCAGGCTTCAAGGGTATGCCCTGAGTGCGGTTCATACGATCTCTCACCGCGTGGCTTCGGTACGGAGAATATAGAGGAAGAGATACGCGGCCTCTTCCCTTACGCGCGTGTTGCCAGGCTTGATACTGACACAGCGTCCGAGAAGAAGGGCAATGTGCAGGAGATACTCCATGGCTTCAGGGACGGGGAGATTGATATACTCCTTGGAACCCAGATGATAGCGAAGGGGCTCAATTTCCCATCGATATCGCTAGTTGGGGTCATAAACGCTGATTCGTCCCTGTCTCTTCCGGACTTCAGGGCTGCCGAGCGTACGTTTGACCTTATCCATCAGGTCGCTGGACGGGCTGGCCGATATCGTGACGATGGGCGTGTGATAATCCAGACGTCGGATCCGATGGCCCCTGCTGTGAGATGTGCTGCAGAAAATGATCTGGAATCGTTTTACCGCATCGAGATGAAGAACAGGAAGGATACTCTCTTCCCGCCGTATTCACGGCTTGTCAACCTGACTGTAAGGGGCAAGGACGAGCGCCGTACAAGGGATGGTGCGGAAGAGATTGAGCGCATAGCCTGGAAGCTTGAGGAAAGATACGAGGATGTGGAGGTGTTCTCTGCATCCCCATCGCCGATAGAGCGCAAGGCCATGTACTATAGATACCACGTGCTTCTACGCTCCGTATCTGCTTCAGCTCTCCTGAAGTTCACTTCCGAACTGCTTGCGATGCTGTCCCTGCATTCATCGCTTTATCTTGAGATCGACACGGATCCTGTGAGCCTCGCCTGAAGCTACATCTTCGACACATCTATCCAGGCTGCTGCGTTCGAGAGCTTTTCCAGCTCTGCCGGGGTGAGCTCTATTGCGCTGTTCGGGGAGCCTGCTGCCGGGAAGACCGTGCCGAAGCGCTTGAGCGAGTTGTCAAGATAGACCTTGACGCCTTCCTTCACCGCAAATGGACACACGCCTCCTACAGGATGGCCTGTGGCATTCTCTACATCCTCCAGAGCTATCATGCGAGCTTTCTCGTGGAAGATGTCCTTGAATTTGCGGTTGTCTATCTTCGTATCGCCAGCAAGGACGATTATGATCGCTCCGCCTGCTGTCATGAACGACATGCTCTTTGCTATGCGAGCCTCTTCTGTATTCAGATCAGCCGCAGCTTCCTTGACAGTAGCTGATGACTCCTGGAATTCCAGGATGTCCCCGTCTTTGCCGTATTTTCTGAGGTATTCTCTTACATTCTCGATGCTCATGTGGCGATTTTAGCACCTTTTGCATCATTTTTCTCCCCTGGAGTGTCAAAGTGACACTAAAAGGGGCATCGCCGCATGCTGTGTGTCGTTTTGATGCTTAGCTGGATGCCATAGTTGTCTTGCCTAAAAATTAATTTCTTATAATATAGTTGGATATATAAGTTGGCACGCTTCATGCTTATATGTTTGTGCAGCCGAAAGGCGATAAGGAGATATAAAATGAGATACGTAATAACTAGGAATATAGCACCAAGTCTTGCAGGCATAGATTCGCTGTTCTCTGATTTCTTTTCAGATGTAAGCACGACAAAGATTCCTCCTGTTGATATCTACGAGACAGAGAATGAATATGTCATAGAGGCAGAGATCGCTGGCTATGGCGATGATGATGTGAAGATCGCGGTCAAAGACGGGGTGCTTTCGATTTCGTCTTCGACTACATGGAAGGAGAGGCTGAGCAAGGCAAGGGAAGCCAAGAACATGATTGTCTCAGAGATAAAGCTTCCTGAGTTCTCAAGATCTTTCATCCTTCCTGAGGATTCTGATGCCGCAGCCATAACAGCTGAGAGCAATGATGGCATCCTGACTGTCCGTATACCGAGGCTGAGGAAAGCTGAGCCTGGCAGGATAGAGATAAAGATAGGCAAGTAAATAACCGCACACATACTGGGGACTGCTGTAGAGATATGGCAGTCCTCTTTTTTGTTTGAGCCGTAAGTCAAGAAGAAAAGATGGAAGAGCAATTCTGGATTAAAACAATTGACAAAGAGGCATGAAGAAGAAAACCTTGGAATATAAGGTTTTGAAGACTTCACTGCAAGCACTCTTGGTTTATCTGTGGAGATAAGAGACAAGAGTGCTTAGTTTATAACCAGCAAGCTTTGCCTTCAGCTTCGCTGTAGATATCCTGATGAGGACCTATCCTGAGCATATGATTGGCCACTGCCACAGCCGCCCTGTCAGATAGATCAGTTCCTTATTTTCCTAGATGCGAACTTTGAGAGTGGGCAATCCGGTGAGTACATATGGGTAAGTATTGAGTGCACCTGTATGATGTTCCGTTGATGTGGATGAAAACATCCATGTACAATTTGTTGACGAATAACAGCTTCTGGCCGTATTATTGAGATAGAAAGAGTCGCCAGCAAGACGGCGGCCTCAGATATTAAGAGTGAATCTCCGCTTACCTTTTGGCTTTTGGACGGCGGAGATCTTTCATATCCCTAATCAGGCCGAGAACCTCTTTCAAGATCCGCAGGAGCACTAGAGCAAGCTCTAATACTACTTTCATTCTGGTCTTTCACCTCCTTTCCTATGGTGGATTAGGAAGATTGTTCTTCCTCCACAGGATCAGAGGCCACCGTCTCTCATCTGCTGACGACTTGGAAATCTTATCAACTCAATCAGATAGGCTTCAAGATGATTTCGGTAAGGCAATGATGTTGCTCGATACTTTACCAATCTGCAGAAGTCTTTTCATTACCTCGTGTGTATAATTGCCACTCATTCTCTCGCTCTGGTACCCTACAACGAGACGGAGATTATTGTCACCAATCTCTTCTCGAAGCATCGAATTGAAGAAATGCCATTAGAGAATGGAAGTCTATGTTCCTTTCCTTCCTCTTCTCCTCCGTGATACCGATAGCAGCAAGAGCTGCATAGCAGTACTTGCTGATGGAGCTTCCAGCAATCGGAGTATCAGCAGAGTCAGGATATAAGACCATTCTAAAGGTCAGCCTGACATGGATGACCATGCACGGGCAGCCTTACAAGATACTTCGATAACTAGCGGCTTGTGCATTTTTCAGCAGAAGTAACTTCATCTAATTAATGATGTGTCCTTCACGAAGCGGATCGCATGGCCACCGGCTCAGTGTATTTTTAGGGTAGGCAAGATACGCGTTCACTGCTATTATTCATTCGCCACTGAAGGTGTTTCCTTCGGATACTTAACGATAAAAGGGCTGGCGCTGCCAGACAGATAACATGGAGTGACGAAAAAAGAAGATGAACATGACGCAGACCAACGAGTACTTCATTTCCCGTCAGAATGACTTTGAGTCTTCTGCTAGAAGCTATCCACGGAAGTTTCCGTTCGCCTTGAAGAAGGCAAAGGGATCATGGGTTGAGGATGTTGAGGGGAACAAGTACCTGGACTTCCTTTGCGGAGCCGGAACACTTGCTCTTGGGCATAATGATGATGAGGTCGCCAAGGCTATGATGGAGCTTATATCAAGCGATGCACCGCTCCACACCCTGGACCTTACGACACCTGCAAAGGACAGATTCGTTGAGACTGTGTTGTCTGTCCTGCCTGCCGAGATGAAGGATAATGTGAAGATACAGTTCTGTTCTCCTTCTGGCACAGATGCGACAGATGCTGCGATAAAGCTCTGCAAGACAGCGACCGGCAGAGGCTCTGTCATCGCATTCAGCGGTGGCTATCATGGCATGGGGCATGGCGCTCTCTCCCTTACTGGCAATCTCAATGCGAAGGCAAAGGTACAGAATCTGATGCCAGGCGTTCAGTTCATGCCATATCCATATTCATACAGATGCCCGTTCGGACTGGGCGGCGAAGCTGGCGCGAAGGCCTGTGCCTCATATTTTGAGAGGATGCTCAAGGATCCTGAAAGCGGTGTCACGCTTCCGGCGGCTGTGATCATAGAGCCTATACAAGGGGAAGGCGGGGTGATTCCTGCTCCCGAAAGCTTCCTCCAGGCTGTGAGGAGAGTTACAAAAGAACTAGGCATCCCGCTCATCGTAGATGAGATACAGTGCGGTACAGGAAGAAGCGGTGACTTCTTTGCATTCCAGAAATCAGGCATCATCCCTGATGTCATACTGATGAGCAAGGCTATAGGCGGCAGCCAGCCTATGAGCATCGTGGTTTACGACAAGTCGCTTGATAAGTGGACGGCAGGAGCCCATGCCGGGACGTTCAGGGGAAATCAGCTCGCGATGGCAGCTGGCACTGTCGTCATGAGACGTGTGTCTTCTCCGGAGTTCCTGGCTGATGTGAGGAAGAAGGGCGATTACCTCAAGCAGGCTCTTGAGCGCCTGAAGTCCGAGGTCAGCATAATCGGGGATGTGAGAGGCCGTGGCCTGATGCTGGGCGTTGAGTTCATAGATCCAGATGGCCCGAGGGATATAATGGGCAATCCAGAGCCATCAGGCACGATTGCGGCGGCCATACAGCGCGAATGCTTTGAGAACCATCTGATCATGGAGAAGGGCGGACGGAATGGCAGTGTCATGCGTTGCCTCTGTGCCCTAAATGTCTCTATGGATGATATTGATGCTATGATCGGTATCTTCTCTGCAGCTGTCAGGAAAGTAAATGCAGAATATTCCAGATAACATGACTGTATTCTCCCATACGGCGGAGGACAAGGATGCTCTCCGCCGCATGGTTGATGATGCAATTGATGCGATCTTCGCTGCCGTGCGTGATGATGCTGCATTCTCCGGCATCAGCCCGTATGAGCTCAGGAGGATGATTGCGGAGCTTGGCTTCCTGCCTGATGCAGGTGATGGATGGGATCGTACGCTGGAGAGCCTGAAGGAGACGATACTGCCTAACATGCTCTGCACGTGGTCCCAGTCATACATGCCGCATCTTCATTCACCGGCTCTTCTCGAGTCCATCGCGGCTGAGCTTGTCATCTCTGTCTACAACAACAGCATGGACAGCTGGGACCAGAGTCCGGCAGCGACCGAGCTTGAGGTTGCCATGATCAATGGCCTCTGCAGGCTATTTGGCTATGGCGATGGCAGTGACGGCACATTCACATCCGGAGGCAGCCAGTCGAATATGTCAGCGGCAATAGCATTCCGGGACCTGTATCTTGAGAGGAATCTTGGATGGGATGTGAAGAAGAAGGGGCTTCCTCCGCAGGCGATGAAGCTTCGTATGTATACTTCCGAAATCGCTCACTTCTCATTCCAGAAAAGTGCCCACATAATGGGGCTAGGCTATGATTCGGTCGTGCTTCTTCCTATTGATGACACTGCAAGGATAGATATAGCGAAGGCAGAGGATATCATAAGGAAGGACAAGGATGACGGGTATCTTCCGTTCCTTATAGTAGCCACAGCAGGGACAACTGACTTCGGAAGCATAGACGATGTATCCGGACTCCGCAGCATAGCTGACCGCTATGGCTGCTTCCTGCATGTCGATGCGGCTTATGGATCCGGTGCTATCATGAGCAGGATGTACCGCGATAGGCTTGGTGATATATCGCTTGCTGATTCCATAACCATGGACTTCCATAAGATGTTCCTTCTCCCTATCAGCTGCTCTGCCGTGATATTCCGTGATAGAAGCGCTCTCGATTGCTTCCTGATCCATGCAGATTACCTCAACAGGGAGGAGGATGAGGAGGATGGATATATAAACCTTGTCGGCAAGTCAATGCAGACAACAAGGCGTGCTGATGCCCTGAAGGTGTATATCTCATTCAGGATGAGAGGGCGGGAAGGCTTTGCTGCGATAGTGGACAAGGCAATAGGGAATGCAGAGTACTTCTATTCAAGGCTCATTTCCGATGATGCCTTCATCGCTCCTGTAAGGCCGGAGCTGAGTTCTGTCGTGTTTGCGCATAAAGGCGGGGATGATGTGAACAGGCGTGTGAGAAGGACTCTCCTGTCCCAAGGCGTGGTGATAGGGCAGACTGTGTACAAAGGCATGGTCATGCTGAAGTTCACGCTTCTCAACCCGAAGCTCACCCATGAGCATATAGACACCTTGATCTCCAGGATAAAGCAATTGGCTGCGCAATGATGGAGGCTGGCGTGCAGCCTTCAATTGTTGCTTGCTGTCTTCAGCAAAGAATGAGGCCAGGGCTTTTCAGCTCCCGGCCTCGTTTTCTGCTGCTTTGTCCTATTCGGTATCCCTCAGCCTGACTCTGGGCCTTTTGGGTGGAAGCTTCACCTTGACTTTGTTCTTTATCAGATAGCATCTGTGCACATAACCGTAGTTCTTGAAGTCAAAGCCAATTGTCTGCTCCGTGATGTCCTCGACGATGTAGTCTCTCCTGACATCTTCATCAAGCCTGAACTTGCGGAAGTTCGTGCTGAATATGAGCGTTCCGCCAGGGGCGAGGTGCATGGCTGCCGCTTTTATGAGCCTGTAATGGTCCCTCTGCACATCGAACATCGCCCTGTCCTTGCTGTTGGAGAATGTCGGGGGATCGCAGAAGATCAGATCAAATCTGTCATATGTATCCCAAAGCCAGTCTATGGCATCGCTCCTGTAGAAGAAGTTCTCGATATCTGTCGGGTAGCCATTGAGCCTGAGGTTTGCTATGGCCCAGTCTAGGTATGTAGCTGATGCGTCGACTGATACTGTTGATATCGCACCGCCCTTGATGGCATTCAGCGTGGCCGTGCCTGTATAGCAGAAGAGATTCAGGAACCTCTTGCCATCTGCCATCTCCTGTATCAGTGAGCGTACCGGACGGTGGTCGAGGAATATGCCTGTGTCAAGATAGTCCTGGAAGTTGACAAGCGCCTTCACTCCATTCTCCCTTATGATGTTGAATCTGTTGGATGACGCGAGGCGTGTGTACTGGCTTTTGCCTTTATGGCTCTTCCTCTGCTTGACATATATGTTCTCGATATCTATTCCTGTAGCTCTCTCTGTGACGAATATGATCTCATTCAGTCGCTTCTCCGCAAGCTCGGGATCGACATCGGATGGGGCAGCATATTCAGCCAGGTTGATCCATTTTCCCTCATAGATATCTATAGCAGCCGCATATTCAGGGATGTCAGCGTCATATATGCGATAGCATGTGACGCCTTCCTCAGCAGCCTCCTTGCTGTATTTCTCATAGTTCGAGAGTATCTTGCTGTATATTATCTTCTCTGTAGCTGAGAGCTCCCTGGCCATGCGTTCGGCTTTCTTGGCTTTTGCCCTCTCAACGATGGCCGCCCTTTCCTCATCGGTGTAGATGATGTAATGGGCTGCCTGGCACTGTATCGGGCCGTTGAAAAGGGTGTTGGTCCTGTCTGGCTTCATGTCTATGTTGGACAGAAGGTCGCTGGAGCCAGTGAGTATTGTGGCCCTCCAGCCCTTGAAGACCTTCGTAAGGGTTTCTCCTATCCCTGCATACAGCCTGTCTATATCACGGACACGCATCCTCTCTCCATATGGAGGGTCTGTGACTATGTATCCTGCTTCTCCAGGCCTGTCTTCATCGGTGTAGGAGAGGAAGTCCTTGACCTTGAAGTCTATAAGCCCATCAACCCCGGCCTTCTCAGCGGCTTCCTTTGCTATCGAGACCGCACGCGGCGAGATGTCGGAGGCATAGATCATGATGTCTTTCTCGTCAATTGCCTTCTGATGCTTCTCTTCTGCCTCTTTTATGATTTCTTCCCAGATGTCCTCTCTGTAGAGAGGGAGGCGCTGGAATGCGAATGGCTTCTTCCTCATCAGGCCAGGGGCTGTATCAGAGGCTATCAGCGCTGCTTCTATGGCAAGCGTCCCTGAGCCGCAGAATGGGTCAAGGAATATCCCTGGCTGCCCGCTGTCTGCTGTCTTCTTCCATTCAGAGCGTGCTATGAGCGCCGCTGCAAGGTGTTCCTTGAGCACGGCCTCTGTCTCCTCATCGGGCCTGTATCCTCTTCTGTGAAGCCCTTCGCCCGAGAAGTCTATGTACCATTTTACTGTACGTTCATGGACGTGCACGTGGACTTCAACATCTGGATCTGTCGTGTCGATATCCGGGCGGTTGCCTTCGAACTTCTCCCTGAGCCTGTCGCAGATAGCATCCTTGACACGGAGCGATGCGTAGTGGCTGTTCCTTATCCATGGGCATGATGCTGTCGTGAGCGTCACTTTCAGTGTCTTGTCAGGAGCCGTCCATTCTTCCCATGGAAGCGAGAGCGTCGCATCATACAGCTCTTCATCGTTTTCAGTATCTTCATCAATGTACAGGGCCATGAGAAGCCTTGAGGAGATCCTGGAATACATGCAGAAGCGCATTCCTTCCTCAATCCCTCCCTGGAACTCAACACCTGATGTCGTCTGTCTTACGTCCTTTCCGCCAACCCGTCTGGCTTCATCAGCTACCAGATCACCCTGGTTAGCCGCACATGCTGCGAAGAATATCATTTAGGCTCCTTGTAGATTTTCTCAAATTCCTCTTTTGTATAGCTATATTTCGATCCGCAGTTAAGGCATTCAAGCTCAAGAGGGAACTTACCTTTGAGTATCGCATCCTTTTCTGACTCCGGCAATGATGAAAGATACGATGAGAACGCCTCTCTTGTACAGGGGCATGAGAAGCCTATTGGCGTATGCCCGATATGATGCGGGTGGAACTCTGATAGCTCCTTCTCCACATATTCCCTTGCCGTCATCCCTTCTCCAAGCAGCCGTCCAAGCTTCGGAAGCTTCCCAGATTTCTCCTGCAGCTTCTCCAGCGTTGCGTTAGGGCATCCTGGCAGCGCCTGCATGAAGAGCCCTCCTGCTCCCCACACCCTTCCTTCTCCATCGAAATCTATTGATAGGTAGAAGAGGGAAGGGGTCTGCTCCGATGTGGAGAAATAGAGCGCGAGATCGTTCGCAAGATTGCCGTATTCAAGCATTATATCCCCGGAGAATGGTGTCTTGCTTCCTTCCAGGTACTTTGTGATGGTCATGAATCCCGGACCATATATAAGTGATGTATCAAGCGATGCTGGAGGCTCTTCCAGCGGTATCGGGTTATTTGCAAGATAGCCCCTGACAGCTCCCGATGCCCATGCCTCTATGCTCATTCCCTTGACTGGCCCCCCGCACTGTATCTGCAGCTGTATCCTGTCGTTCCCTTTTACTGTCGAAGAGAGAAGTGCGCCTGCTATGTAGCCTTGCCCGAGCATATAAGTTTCGAGAAAGCCTGTTCCATGGTTGGCTTTCATGTCATTCACCATTGTCGTCGCTGAGACAGCGGACAGCCGTACACTGTCGCCGCCTATCAGGAAAACCTCCCTTCCATCAGGTGGAAGAGAGGCCATATGTTCTGAAAGTACCTTATCGTCTATAGCCTTGCGGATCATAGCCGTAGCTTATTTGACTGTGTACTGTTTTGCAAGAGCCTCAAACTCATCTCCTTCAAGCACTTCCTTCTCCAGCAGCGCCTGGGCTATGTGTTCCAGCGCTTCCTTGTTCTTCTCAAGGTTTGCCTTGACTATGCCATAGCGGTCGTTTATGAGCCTGGCTGTCTCTGTGTCTATGTACTCCTGTGTCTTCTCCGAGTATTCCTTGCCGCCTGAGACTCCTTCTATCCCGGACTTTGTCTTCGGAAGCGTCATGTTGCGGTAACGCTCAGACATTCCGTAGTCTGTTATCATCTGGCGTACTGTGTCCGAGGCCCGTGATATATCATTGCTTGCGCCTGTCGATATATTCGAGAATGTCACCTCTTCGGCGGCTCTTCCTCCAAGAAGCACGTCAACGGAGCCAAGCAGTTCATCTTCAGAGAGCAGGAACCTGTCCTCTGTCGGGTACTGCAGCGTATAGCCGAGGGCTCCATAGCCTCTTGGGATTATCGAGATCTTCGACACAGGGGATGATCCTGGCGTGAGGAATGCCGTGAGGGCATGGCCTGTCTCGTGGTATGCGACCCTGATCCTCTCCTTTTCATCGAGCACGCGGCTCTTCCTCTCAAGTCCGGCTATTGATTTCTCTATCGCGTTCTCGAAGTCTACCTGCGATATGCTTGTGTGGTGCTCCCGCACGGCTATCAGGGCAGCTTCATTTGCAATGTTCGCAAGATCAGCTCCAGCAAGTCCTCCGGATGCCTGGGCAATCTTCCTGAGATCTACCGAATCATCAAGCTTCATTCCTTTCGTATGTATCCTGAGGATCGCTTCACGGCCGGCAAGGTCCGGCTTGTCGACAAGCACCTGCCTGTCAAAGCGTCCCGGGCGCAGCAGGGCAGGGTCAAGTATCTCCGGCCTGTTCGTAGCCGCAAGGATTATGACGCCGGTCCTTGAATCAAATCCGTCCATCTCGACAAGCAGCTGGTTGAGCGTCTGCTCTCGCTCATCATTGCCGCCGATGCTGGCATTCGAGCGCTGGCGGCCGATGGCATCGATCTCGTCTATGAATATTATGCAGGGGCTCTTCTCCTTCGCCTGCTTGAAGAGGTCACGTACCCTTGCTGCTCCTACGCCTACGAACATCTCGACGAAATCAGCGCCGCTCATGCGGAAGAACGGTACGCCGGCTTCTCCTGCGACAGCCTTTGCCAGCAGTGTCTTTCCAGTTCCAGGAGGACCTACGAGAAGCACGCCTTTCGGTATATGGGCACCCATTTCAGTGTACTTCTCAGGGCGCTTGAGGAAGTCTACGACTTCTTCCAGTTCCGCTTTTGCTTCATCCTCGCCGGCTACATCGGCAAACCTTATTCCAGTCTCGCCTTCAGCGACAAGCTGGCTCTTGTTCTGGTTGAACGACATCACTCCCTGTGCGTTGCCGGTGATCTTCCGCGACATCCAGGCATAGAATATGAAGAATATCGCGATTGGGAAGATCATCGAGATGATTGATGCAAGCACAGATGGCTTCGGTGGCTCTGTTGCGTAGTACTCAACGCCTTTTGAGTCGAGAAGAGGCACGAAGCTTGGATCATCTATCATGTATGTCTGGTACGGTATTATGGCTGATGTATCCAGATTAAGCGGTATCTGCCGGCTTCTTGCGATCTCATTCAGCATCCCCACGGCGTCATCCTTCGTGACTGAATATCCTATGTACTGATCACCATCGAATGCCACCTGAACGATAGTTCCGTCGTCAATCAGGCTTTTGAACGTGCTGTAATCAACGTTGGCATATTGTATATGCGGCGTGAACAGCAGGTAGTTTATCAGGAATACAAGCAGCAGCGCTACGATGAAGGACCACGCTGAATATGTGAACTTCTTCCTCTTGTCGTTGCTGCCTTTTCCCTCTGTATGTATGCCAGGATCCTGCTTATGCTTCCTGGTGCTGTCGTCTGCCATGAGCAGATTGTCCTTATCTTCCATCTTTCTGTTTTCCTTATTCCTTAAGATTATGGCCTCATTCCAAGGCAGGCAAGCTTCTTCATCCAAATTACACGTTGTGTCTAAATGACAGAGCCTTTGCAATATATCGTGATGGCGAATACAATCGGAATATGGCTAAAGCAGGAACAAGACGTGATAAGCACCGCAGGCGTGATGGGATGGAGTCATCTGCCACTACGCTTGTGATAACGATTGCATTCGTTTTCCTGCTTGTGCTGGCCATCATACTTTCCTCATCGCTCATCGAGGCCGAGAACCTGCGGAGGGAGAATGCCGTGGAGCGTGCTTATTCAGATATCCTGATGGCTCTCAGGATGGGCGGGGACGTTGACAGGATGATGAGGGATGAGCATGTCCTTGGCTTCGGATACTATACCCATATGGGTACCCCTCTTTATGTGTGGGGGGATGCCTATCAGCGTCTTCCTCTCACATCGTTCCCTTCAGGCACGGACATAAATGGATCATATTCCTCTTATGACAGCACGACAGGAGTCATCGATACTGTGCGTTACGTCAGCTCTGTATTCGTATCTCCTGAGAATCTTCTGAGGGAGAGCGGCTCTGTCATTGAGTATCCTGATCTCATATATATATCATTCGATGCCTCCAGTTATGCCGAACGCGTACGTTTCCTGATAGCGATATCGTTCCTGGCGTGCATAGGGATACTGGCAATCTATCTCATAGTCCTCTATATCTTCACGCAGAACACCAGATACAGGGAGACTCTCAGGCGCCAGGAGAGCCTCGTGCGCCTTGGACAGGCTGCGAGAACGCTGACCCATGAGATAAAGAACCCGCTTTCCGCCATCAGGCTTGAGGTCGCTATCCTCAAACGCAATGTGCCGCCTTCGCTTATCGATGATGTGGCTATCATCGACCATGAGACAGACAGGCTTACGAAGCTCACTGACAAGGTATCTGATTATCTGCGCAATCCGCTTGGCAATCCGCAGCTTCTTGATATAGTCCAGGAGCTTCGCATACTTATATCGCTGTTCCCTGAAGGCGTGCGCCTCAGGAATGATGCCGAAGAGGGGCTTCTCATCCTGTTTGATCCTGACAGGCTCAGGTCTGTGCTTGAGAACCTGATAAAGAATGGTGTCGAGGCCTGCGAGGGCATGGATATCGATGTTGAAGTCTCTGTGGAGGCCAGCGAGAAGGACAGGTGCATCATATATGTGAAGGACAAGGGCATCGGGCTTTCCGAAAGCGATGTCAAGCGTATATTCGATCCGTTCTACACGACTAAGATACATGGTTCAGGCATAGGTTTGTCGATAAGCCAGCAGTTTGTGGAGGCCGCCGGAGGGCGCCTTCGCCTGTATCCTGGCGCATATGGCGGCACGACAGCGGAGGTAATCCTGCCTCTGCAGGCTAGGAGTTGAGATGTGAAGATACTTATCTGCGATGATGAAGAGAACATCAGGAACGTGATGAAGCGGTTCCTTGCGATGGAGGGGATAGAGAGCGATACCGCAGAGAATGGGCTCTCGGCTGAGAGGATGCTGCGTGACAATGCCTATGATGCGCTGCTTGTCGATCTGCGGATGCCGGGGCTTGATGGCCTGTCACTCATAAGATGGATGAAGGCGGAGGGCTTCAGGCTCCCCGTGATAATGATAAGCGCCCATGGGGATATAACAGATGCTGTGACAGCTTTGAAGGAAGGCGCTTCTGATTATATCGTCAAGCCATTCGATCCTGAGGAGCTTGTAATAAAGATAAAGAACCTTGTCGAGTCGACGAACATGAAGAACATCGTCGAGGGTGGCAGGAGGGAGACTGGATTCATCGGCGAGAGCACTGAGATGCTTCATATCAAGAGCATCATCCAGAAGATCGCCCCATCAGGCGCCACGGCCCTGATAACAGGTGAGTCAGGTACTGGAAAGGAGGTTGTCGCACGTGAGATCCATGCGTTCTCATCTGTCCCTGACGGGCCTTTCATCGCGATAAACATTGGAGGCGTTCCCGAAAACCTCCTTGAGTCAGAGCTGTTCGGATATGAGAAGGGAGCGTTCACAGGGGCTGATAAGAGGAAGACCGGCCTGTTTGAGCTTGCTTCTGGAGGCACGCTTTTCCTTGACGAGATCGGCGATATGCCTCTGTCATTGCAGGTGAAGATCCTGCGTGTCCTGCAGGAGCGGAAGATCACGAGGCTTGGAGGCACGATGCAGATGCCGATCAATGCAAGGATCGTCGCTGCGACGAACAAGGATCTCGAGGAGATGGTCAGGGAGGGCAGCTTCCGTGAGGATCTGTTCTATCGCCTGAATGTCGTGAGGATACATATCCCGCCGCTTCGTGAAAGGCGTTCGGATATCCCGCTGCTGGCGGCTTACATCGTCTCGAAATACAACAGGCAGATGGGCATGAGGATCACAGGGTTCGCTCCTGATGCGCTTGAAGCTCTCAAGAACCATCCGTTCTATGGCAACGTGAGGGAGCTTGAGAACGTGATAGAGCGGGCGATGATCTTCGCGGATGGCTCGGTGATAGGGCTTGATGATCTTGATCTGAGGTGCGCCATGATAAAGAAGCCGGCGGAAAGGCCTGATGACCAGGTGCATCTGCCTGAGGCGCTTTCCCTCAGGGACATAGAGCGGAATGCGATAATCAATGCGCTTCACAGATGGGAAGGCAACAGGACAAGGGCTGCCGAGGAGCTTGGGATAAGCCGCCGTACCTTGATTTCCAAGATCGCTGAGTATTCAATTGATTTATGAAAAGCGGTATCATCAGTGCGGAGTGTTTGATATGAAGAAGAGAATATATGCAGCAATGCTGCTTTTTTCCGCATTGCTTCTTTCGTTGTCTGCCGCAGATGTCTCTGTCGCGGCTCTTCGCGGCCCTACGGCAATGGGCCTGGCGAAGCTTATGTATGATTCTGAGAATGGTGTATCAGACGGCAATGCCTATACATTCACGCTTGAAGGAGCACCGGATGCTGTTGTACCTATGATCGTGAGAGGCGATGTCGATATCGCGGCAATACCGGGAAACCTTGCATCTGTGCTTTATCAGAGGACGAAGGGCAATGTCGAGGTGATAGGCATTAATACGCTTGGTGTCCTTTATATCGTTGAGAACGGCAGCAGCGTCGGTTCCATAGAGGACCTGAGGGGCCGTACGATCTATTCGGCAGGAAAGGGTGCGACTCCTGAGTATGCGCTCCAGTATGTGCTTGACGCATATGGCCTTGAGGTCGGCAAGGATGTATATATCGAATGGAAGAGCGAGCATGCGGAATGCGTTGCGGCGCTTGCTTCCGATCCTCAGGGAGTTGCCATGCTGCCGCAGCCTTTCGCCACCACGGCGATGATGCGCGATGGGAACATCAGGGTAGCCCTTGATCTCAATGAGCTGTGGCAGGAGAAGACAGGCCATGTGCTCATAACTGGTGTGACAGTCGCGAGGAAGGATTTCATCGAGGCCAATGAGGATGCCTTGTCGATATTCCTTTCCTCCTATGCTGATTCAGTTGAATATGTTAATGGCAATGCAGAGGGTGCCTCTCTTGTCGGCTATTACGGAATCGTGCCTGAGGCTGTGGCTGAAAAGGCTATACCGTACTGCAATATAGTGCTTATCACAGGAGAAGAGATGAAAAAAGCGCTTTCAGGCTATCTAGATATACTTTTCTCGCAGAATCCTCAGAGCGTTGGCGGGGCTGTTCCAGGGGATGACTTCTACTACGCTGGATAAGGCAAGGAAAGCCGGAGCGATAGCGTTCTGGCTGATTGTGTGGGAACTGGCTTCTCTCGCTATAGGGGAGGAGTTGTTCCTGCCGTCTCCTGTCCGCGTTATTTCCCGCTTATCGGAGATCGTTCTCCTGCCGGAGTTCTGGTCATCTGTCCTTTTCACGCTTCTCCGGATAATGCTTGGCTTCGTCATCTCGGTGGCATCTGCGTCAGCGCTTGCTGTCATTGCGCATCTGTCAAGGACAGCAAAGATCCTTATCGATCCGCTTGTGAAGATAATACGCGCAACGCCTGTCGCATCTATCGTGATCCTCATGCTTGTGTGGATATCATCGCGCAATCTCTCCGTGCTTGTCTCGTTCATGATGGTTTTTCCTATTGTCTATTCAAATGTGCTTGAGGGGATAGAGAATACTGACAGAAAGCTGCTTGAGGCTGCCGATGTCTATCGTATAGGGGCTGTGAGGAGAATCAGGTATATCTTCATCCCTTCGGTGCTTCCTTACTTCAACGCATCAATCAGGTCAGCTCTCGGGCTTGCCTGGAAAAGCGGTATCGCAGCGGAGGTCATCGCACTGCCTGATGGCTCTATAGGGGAGAGGGTGTATGAGGCAAAGATCTACCTTTCCACTCCAGATCTCTTCGCATGGACATTCGTGATAATAGTGCTTGCGTTCCTTTTTGAGCATTTCTTCCTCTTCCTTACAGCGGCGGCTTCCAGGAGGGTCGAAGGATGAGGATAGATATAAAGGAGAAGAGGTTCGGTGACAAGATCATATTCAAGGATGCGTCATTCAGCTTCCCTGATAATGAGAGCAGCATCATAATAGCCCCTTCCGGAAAGGGAAAGACAACGCTGATGAGGATGCTTTCTGGCCTTGATGATGATTTTGACGGTACGATCACAGGAAAGCCGGTGAAGCCAGTCGTCCTCTTCCAGGAGGACAGGCTCGTCGAGTGCATCACGGTGCTCTCCAATCTCTCTGCTGTCAATGCCAACAAGCATGCCGCTATCGATATGCTTTCACGTATGGGGCTTGATGGGGAGGAGCGGAGTATAGTGTCCACCCTCTCAGGCGGCATGAAGAGGCGTGTGGCAATTGCCAGGGCACTTCTTGTTGATTTCGATGTCCTTTTCCTTGATGAGCCTTTCTCAGGGCTGGACAGTGATACAAAAAGCCGCGTCGCCTCTGTGATTCTCCAGGTGGCATCTGGCCGGACTATTGTCGCGATAAGCCATTCAGAGGAAGATGCGGCCCTGCTTTCCGCCAGGACACTCGTCAGTCTTTAGCTTTCCTGCTTTCGCTTG
>CASFMA010000068.1 GCA_949295675.1 uncultured Spirochaetales bacterium
AACTGGATAAGATGGCAGCGGCAGGAGACAGGCAGGCCCAGATGCTTTTCGATGAGTTCGGCAGCAAGCTATTCTCTGCCCTGCTCCCCTTCATCGAAGGATTCCAGCCATCATCGCTTGTGCTCGGCGGGATGATATCACTCTCATTCAGGCATTTCGGGAAGGAGATATCAGAATACGCAGAGAAGAACGGCATAGGCATAATCACTGTCAGCGATACATCTGCAATGATTCACAAAGGCCTGTACAGGCTCATTGAAGGAGGTCCAGATGCTTGAGAGAAAACGCGGGTCCCTTCCGCTCTATAAGCAGCTTGAGACGATAATCAAGGAAAGCATAGACAACGGTGAATACTCAGACGGGGACATACTCCCGGCAGAGTCTGCATATATGGCAGAGCATGGTGTCAGCAGGATAACCGTAAGGCAGGCGCTGCAGGGCCTTGCATCGCTTGGCTATGTCCAGGGCAGGCCTGGGATCGGCACGGTAGTCACCCATAGGAAGATAGAGGAGACGCTCCAGGGGATAAAGAGCTTCTCTGACGAGATGAAGGAACATGGCATAACCATGGAAAGCATCAGATGCGAGACAGCGCGCATCGTCCCGCCGCAGCCTGTTGCCTCATCCCTCGGCATCGGGGATGGCGATAAGTGCCTTATGATAACAAGGGTAAGGGCAGCAGAAGGACGCCCTGTGGTTTTCTCGTCGACTTACATCCCTCTTTCGAGGAATCTTCCGGATAACCCGGCATGCTATGAGGATTCGCTTTATGAATATCTTTCAAAGGAGCATGGCATCATCGCGGCAAAGGCCACCGATACATTCGAGGCGGTGCTCTCTGACAGGAACATTGCAGAGAACCTGTGCATAAGCGAGGGAGAGGCAGTCTTCAAGCGGACAAGGAGAAGCTTCGACCAGCACTCCGCTCTCATCGGCATCTCGATAAGCTACTATCCGGGAAAGAGCTACAGCTACACGATCGATCTGTAAAGGAGACATGAAATGGAGAATGAGTGCCAGTACAGGCTCCACCCTGTAATGGATGCAGGAGTAAGCGCGGAGGTCTTCGCTGGATTCGAGAGAATCGGGAATAAGGTCGCTGAGGATGGCATAAGGGACAGCATATTGGTATGCGAGTCGTATCCTGGCATCCCAGAGGATTCAATCATAGACGGGCTTTCCTTCCTCAGCCCATCGCTTGTCATACGCACCTCGTCGCTGCTGAAGGACCAGGAATGGCTTGATGAGTGCTTCAGGGACTATGTGACAGATGACAGGGTCTTTGGCTTCATGTGCCATAAGGATATCAGAAGCGTATTCGACGAAGAGAAGCTTGCACAGGCAAGAGATGCTGCGGAAAGCTCCAGCGGCCTTGTCTTGATAGCAGGTCCCGGATCATCGCTTGTGACAGAAAAGGGAACCCTTCTCTACTTTGACATAACACGATGGGAGATCCAGCTCAGATACCGCAATGGAATGCCGAACTGGCTTTTCTCTAATGCGGAGGAAGAGACGCTAAGGAAGGTCAAGAGAGGCTACTTCATCGAATGGAGGATTGCTGACAGGCACAAGGTATCACTTGCGGACCGCATTGTGTGGTATATCTCGGCAGATGACTGCAAGATGCCGAAGATGGTCCGGTTCGATGCGATGAGGAAAGCAGTTTATGAGCTTTCGGGAAGGCCGTTCAGGATGGAGCCATACTTCGATCCCGGTGTCTGGGGCGGACAGTGGATGAAGCGTGAGTTCAGCCTCCCTGAGGGAACACCGAACTATGCCTGGAGCTTCGATGGCGTTCCTGAAGAGAATGCGGTGAACATCTCCTTCGGCAGCGATCATCTGAAGATACCTGCGATCAACATTGTGCTTATGCAGCCTGAGAGACTGCTTGGGGAGCATGTCTATGGCCGCTATGGCGCAGAGTTTCCGATACGCTTCGATATCCTCGATACTATGGAGGGAGGGAATCTCTCGCTCCAGGTCCATCCGCTCACAGGATATATACAGAACGCATTCGGGATGAACTACACGCAGGATGAGAGCTACTACATCCTTGCCGACTCAGATGATTCAGCTGTCTATCTTGGACTCAGGACAGGTATCGACAGGAA
>CASFMA010000069.1 GCA_949295675.1 uncultured Spirochaetales bacterium
GATGATCCTCTCGATCAAGAAGAAGATCGTCCTCTGGTACACGCTGTGGATGATCCTTCTTGTATCTTTGGTGATTGTGTTCTTCATATCCGGCAGTTCATTCCTTATGGAAAGAAGGAGCCGTTCGCTGCTCTCTGAAAAGGTCCATGACGTTGCTGATGAGATAGAGCTTGATGATGGAGCAATAGAGATCGATGATGATGTGAGAGCCTTCGATGAAGGTGTCTATATCTCCGTATATGATAAGGATGGCAGCATTATTTTCGGTCGTGTGCCGTCTTCAATAGCCTCGGTCCCGTTCTCTGCAGGGCTCATCGAGACTGTTGATACCGATTATAGCTCCTGGTATGTATATGATGTCGAGCAGTGGCTTTCAGATGAGGTCATGGTCCACATAAGAGGAGTGATGCCTCTTCAGGATATGTCTCTTCTCTTCTCTTCAATCGAGACTGCTTCCATATGGCTTGTTCTCTTCCTTGCCGTGCTTTCCTCCCTTGGCGGGTATATCATAGTCTCCAGATCATTCCGCCCTGTAGACAGTGTGATAGTAACGGCCGGAGAGATTGCGGACGGCAAGGATCTCTCGAAGCGGATAGGACTTGGCAGAGGAAGCGGTGAGATCCATCAGATGGCAGCGGCCTTTGACAAGATGCTCTCACGGCTGGAGGAAGCTTTCGACAAGGAGCGCCAGTTCTCGGATGATGCTTCCCATGAGCTCAGGACCCCTATTTCTGTCATAATCGCAGAGTGTGGCTATGCCCGCACGCATCTTGATGACAGCGAGAAGATGAAGGAATCCATAGATGCCATAGAGAATCAGGCTTCGAGGATGTCCAGGCTTGTATCGATGCTTCTTTCGATAGCCCGGTCCGATAAAGGCACTCTCAAGCCGAACAGATCTGATGTTGATGTCTCAGAGCTCGCCGAGATTGTACTTGAGACGATGGAAGAGAAGGCTCTGGAGCGCAACATCGAGCTTATATCCGAAGTTATGGATGGAGTGCATGCGAATGCGGATCAGGATATGATCATGGCGATCATGATCAATCTCCTTAACAATGCGATAAACTACAATCATGATGGCGGATGGTGCTCTTTGACGGTGAACGAAAGCGCAGATGATGTTATCATAAAGGTAAAGGATGGCGGAATCGGCATCAGCGAGAGTGATGTGAAAAGGATCTGGGACCGTTTCTTCCAGGCTGATCCTGCAAGAAGCGGCGGAGGCGCAGGCCTGGGGCTTCCTATTGTGCGGATTCTTGCTGAGTGCCAGGGCGGAAGCGTGTGGGTCGAGAGCGAGGAAGGTGTTGGAAGCGAGTTTTCCGTGAGGATTCCGAAGAATTTGTGAATTCTCATCTTCCCTTAATCTTCAGCCGCTATCATGAGGCCATCAAAGGAGAAAGAAAATGAAGAAGTCAAAGACGATGATAATGGCAGCAGCGGTCGCGCTCTCTGGAGCGGCGGCGTTCGCAGCAGTTGGGGCGAAGGATGCTGAGGCGATGGCAATCAGCCACTCTGGCGTTGAGAGTGCGAGGTTTGTCCATACAGAAAGGGACAGGGATGACGGAAGAAGCATCTGGGATGTGTCCTTCTATGATGGCGACAGGGAGTATTCCTATGACATAGATGCCGAGACCGGCGATATCATAAAGGCTGACTGGGAGCTTGACTGGTGGGACAGGGCAGGTGATGTGATCTCAGAGGAAGATGCGCTTTACATGGCATTGGATGATGCTGGCGTCAACGAGGCTGATGCAGGCTATCTCAGGGTTCATGCGGAGCGTGACGATGGGGATATCATATACAAGGTGAGGTTCTCTGATGCTTCCTCCAGATATGAGTACGATATTGCCGATAACGGAACAATCGTATCCAAGAGCATTGAGGCGGAGAGGCGCGGCAATGGCAGCTCGATAGATATAAAAGAGGCAGGAAGGATCGCGCTTTCACTGGTCGATGGGGCCACTGAGGATGACATGAGGATACGGCAGGACAGCGATGATGGACGCGTTACATATGAAGGAAGCATCTACCTCGATGGCTTTGAGTATGAGTTCGAGATAGATGGCAGGAGTGGCCGTGTCATTGATTTCGAAAGAGACCGTGAATGGCGTTGATTTCCAGGAAGCCGGGGCAGCCCGGCTTCTGCCTTGACAGTATCGTCTGTATCCAATACTGTTCTTGACGTCTGCAATATAAAGTGTCGGAAAAACATATGTACGGAACGATCATCCAGCTTTTTGATAATACTGTAAGGAACAACCCTGATTCCATAGTCCAGCTCGGAAAGAACAGAGCTGGCTTATTCATACCAAGGACATATGCAACGCTGCAGAGAGAGTCCAGGGCTCTTGCCTTGGCGCTGAAAAGGCTTGGCGTGAAGCGTGGGGATGTCGTGGGCATCGTCAGCGATAATCGTTCGGAGTGGTTTGTCGCTGATCTTGCAGTCCTTTCGCTCGGGGCCGCAGATAGCCCTCGCGGAAGAGATGCCATGCCATATGAGGTTGAGTATATACTCGGCGTTACGAAGTGCCGTGTCGCATTTGCCGAGAACATAGACCAGCTGAATAAGATCGCATCCCTTAAAGCCTCACTCCCTGACCTTGAGACTGTCATACTGATCGAAGGTGAAAAGCCTGAATCTGCGGATTTCGGCATAGTCCTCTATTCAGAACTTCTTGAGAGCGGCCTTGCTATCCTTGATACTGAAGAGGGAAAGGCTGAGATCGAGCGCGAGATAGCTCTTGGGAACGAGGAGGATACAGCTACGATCATATTCACATCTGGCACCACTGGGATGCCAAAAGGTGTGATGATCAGCCACCGCAACATAATCTACCAGCTTTATGCCGTAGACAAGATAATAGACTTCAAGAAAGGGTGGACAAGCCTTTCCGTGCTTCCGATCTGGCATGCGTTTGAGCGCATAATCCAGTATGTCGTCATCTTCAAGTGCTGCCGCATCGCGTACTCAAAGCCAATAGGAAAGGTCATGCTTACGGATTTCCAGCGTGTGAATCCTGAGGTGCTTTGCTCTGTGCCGAGGATCTGGGAGACAGTCAAGGCTGGGGTATATCAGAACCTCAAGAACAAGAAGCCTGCAGAACGCAAGGTGTTCGGGCTTTTTGTTGCTGCGGCGAAGCGCAAGCTGCACTATGAGAACCTTGTCTATGATCTCTATCCAAGATTCGGAAAGCCATCCAAGCTCAGGATGAAGGCTGCAATGATCCCTTATTTCCTATACAGCATCATCTATAAGCTTGGCGATAAGATCGCATTCTCGCAGATCAAGGAAAAACTTGGCACATCATTTGTCGCAGGGATTTCAGGCGGAGGCTCGATGAGCAAGGATGTGGAGGAATTCTTCTCTGCAATCGGCATAAAGCTTCTGGATGGCTATGGGCTTACAGAGACTGCTCCTGTCATAGGCCTGCAGCGTTATCCTCGTTCGATACAGGGGTATATGCAGCCGTTTGAGGGCACAGAGATCAAGATAATCGATCCCGAGAGCGGCAGGGAGCTCGGCATCGGTGAGAAAGGCGAGCTTCTTGTGCGGGGGCCGCAGGTCATGAAAGGATATTACAACGATCCTGAGCGTACTGCGAGCGTAATCGACAGTGATGGCTTCTTCCATACAGGTGACCTTGCGATTATCGAGGCACGTGGTGATTTCGCGATTGTCGGCAGGGTGAAGGACACTATAGTCCTGTCAGGCGGGGAGAACATAGAGCCTGTACCTATAGAGAACGCGATAAAATCAAGCGAGTATGTTGACAACGTGGTGATAGTCGGACAGGACAGACGCTATCTTGGCGCTCTCATCGTGATAGATACGAAGAGTGTAGAGAGATATCTGAAAGACAGCCAGGTGCCTTATATGAACAAGGCGGACCTGACAGAGCTTGATGAGGTGAAGCATCTTATAGATGGTGAGGTGCAGCGTCTTGTATCCCGTGCGGCTGGCTTCAAGCCATATGAGCAGGTCCCGCGCTTCGTTCTTCTTTCAAAGCCGTTCCAGGTCGGTCGGGAACTCTCTGCAAAGCAGGAAGTGAAGCGCAGTGAGATCCAGAAGCTTTACCGTGATGAGATTGAGAGCATATTCGCATAGCGTGCGTACGTCTGCGATATAGCAGGCTTTTGCTGTCTTGCCGCTTCGGAGTGTGTGTTCCCTGGCGTCACTGTACGTTCTTTTCCGTTTTAAGCTAGAATCGCAGCATGAAGGTTGTCGTAGGAATGTCTGGAGGTATTGATTCCTCCGTCGCTGCATATCTGCTGAAGAAGCAGGGATACGAAGTTGAAGGCGTGACAATGCTTATATGGCGGTCAGATTCACCTTATCCCGCACCTGTTTCTGCAAATTCGTGCTATTGCAAGGACAAGAGCAAAGACCTCGAGCGCATTGACAGGATATGCTCACAGCTTGGGATAAAGCATACGGTCATAGATTGCTCTGATGCTTTTGAGCGCGATGTGCTTGAGATATTCCGTTCAGAATATATCTCTGGCCGGACGCCTAATCCTTGTGTCCTTTGCAACAGCCGGGTCAAGTTCGGGACAATGCTTGACCGTGTTTCCGAGCTTGTTGATTTCGATTTCTTCGCTACTGGCCATTATGCAAGGATCCTCCATGATGAGAGCGGAAGGTATGAGCTGCTGAAGGCGAGGGACGGTAAGAAGGATCAGTCATATTTCCTTTCAAGGCTTTCACAGGAACAGCTTTCACGGACATTGTTCCCGCTTGGTGAATATACGAAAAGCGAGATCCGCTCCATTGATGAAGAGCTTGGCTTCCATGAGAAGGGAAGCGCGGAGAGCCAGGATTTCTATGGCGGGGATTACTCTGAGCTTCTCATGCTCAAAAGCCGGAAAGGGAAGATCATGCTGGATGATGGCACACCCCTTGGAGAGCATGATGGCTACTGGCATTTCACCATAGGTCAGAGGAAAGGGCTTGGCATTGCTTATCCTGAGCCTCTTTATGTTACGCGCATAATCGCTGAGACAAATACTGTCATTGTCTCTGTAGCGTCAAATAGTGTCTTTCATGGCCTTGATGCGCTAGATGTAGTTTTTGTAAGCGAGGATTATTTTGATGGAAGGCCTTATACCGTGAAAATAAGGAGTACTGATAAAGGTACAGAATCCCATGTGGAAAGAACCCAGTCAGGTTTCTCTGTGGCTTTCTCATCCCCTGTGCGCGGTGTTGCTCCTGGGCAGAGCGCTGTCGTATATGATGGGGACAGGGTCATAGCAAGCGGTATCATAGACAGGGCATGAGAGCCTGGAGCTTTCATTCTGCATGTGTCCACGCAAGATCCTGATACTTCTTGAGGCATAAGGCTGGAAAAACTAGTATAATGGATGAAAAGAAGGAGATGTCATGAGAGTTATCATTGAACCAGATTATGAGAAACTGTCGCTTTGGGCTGCTAGGTATATAGCAAAGAGGATAAAGGAACATGAGAGAAGCGGTGAGAAGAGGCCATTCGTGCTGGGCCTTCCTACAGGCTCTTCCCCAATAGGGACATACAAGGAGCTTATCAGGCTGAACAAGAGCGGATATATCTCTTTCAAGAATGTCGTCACATTCAACATGGACGAGTATGTCGGGCTTCCTGAGGATCATGAGCAGAGCTACCATACATTCATGAAGGAGAACTTCTTCAGCCATGTGGATATCCCTGCAGAGAACACCAATATGCTCAACGGCAATGCGAAGGATGTCGTTGCAGAGTGCGCGCGCTATGAGGAAAAGATCAAGAGCTATGGCGGTATAGATTTATTCCTAGGCGGCATCGGGGCGGATGGCCACATAGCATTCAATGAGCCATTCAGCTCGCTGTCATCGCTTACGAGGCAGAAATCCCTTACATATGACACGAAGGTCATGAACTCAAGGTTCTTCAATGGGAACATCTCTGCGGTCCCTTCGACAGCTCTTACAGTAGGCGTAAAGACAATAACGGATGCGAAGGAAGTCATGATCCTTGTCAATGGTCACTCAAAGGCAAGGGCTCTTCATCATACAGTCGAAGGCGGGGTCTCACAGATGTGGACAGGATCTGCGCTTCAGCTCCATCCAAAGGCAATAATCGTCTGCGATGAGGATGCCTGTGATGAGCTGAAAGTCAGCACATATCGCTATTTCAAGGATATAGAGCAGGCTAATTCCAACCCAGATTCAATCATCTGAGAACAGCATTAATAAAGCAATGTCCCCTTGTATATCAGGTTGGTAGCAAGGGGCTGTTCTTTTATGTAGCCAAGGCGGTTTATCGTATCAACAATAACCATGAATCAAAGATAATCGAAACAGCAAGGAAACCCTTAAACATCTTGGCATTGATTTGAATTATAATATTCTTTAATAGGAATATTGCATAACATTATCTATGTCTGTTAGATTCCTTTTAATCATTCCATCATTCATTGTTTCCAGGAGAAGCTCTTTTTGTCTTTTGTTGCTTGGATACATGCAGTGTGCAGGGGATGTGCGGCGGATAAGGAAGCGGCTTTCGAACTTGCCATGTTATGTTGGGTCCAAGCTCGCCTTCAGGTGCCATGGAAATGTGATAAGGGCAGAGTTCGTTGATGCACGCTATACGATCCATAAGTACTCGGTGTGCAATGTGGCAGGCTTCAGATATATCTGCAGGCACTGCGGCAACAAAATGCACGGTGCAATCAATATCCGTGACAGCTATATCATCCGGGGATGCGGTTATGGATGCTGTGCCGCATGCAAACCAGGAACGAAGCCTGTGCGCAAGCATTCAATCCTTTGGCATGTCATTGCTCTTGCTGTGTCGATAACTTTGCCTTCTCTTTCCTGAAAAGACGTCTTGAATATATAAGCATCGTGACAAAGCAGGCTGTTCCTCCTATGAAGTTCGAGATAGGCTCCGCTATGAACACACCGTTTATTCCAGCTCCCAGCCTTGGCAGCAACAGTGTAAGCGGGACTACTATCACAATCTTGCGGAATAACGAGAAGAAGATAGCCTGCCTTGACTTGCCGAGCCCGACGAATACAGTCTGGCCGCAGAACTGCAGGGCC
>CASFMA010000070.1 GCA_949295675.1 uncultured Spirochaetales bacterium
CAAGGTCATAAAGGGAATCCTCGTAATAGACAGAAGAGCCACACTCATGCCAAGGATCACCAGAAGCCCTTGCTGAATACTTATAATCCTTTGTTCTTATTGCCCTTCCGATCTGGCTCTCGCTTATCTGTATGAATACATCATCACGGCCATCCTCATGCTTTCCGCCGGCCAGAGCTTTCAAGGATCTCCCCTGGAAATAGTCTGGGATCTCTATTGATGCAAAGTCGAGCAGCGTGGCAGGGATATCGATCAAGCTTGTCATCTCAGCAACGCGTCTACCTTTTGATATCCCCGGCCCAGTCATCACAAGCGGGATATGCACAGAGGCATCATGGCAGCTTCGCTTGTACTCCAGGTTCCTTGTCCTGAAATGCGAACCATGGTCTGATGTATAGATGAAGATGGTATTGTCCCACAAACCCTTCTCCTTCAGGGCATCGACAATCAGGCCGACATTATAATCAAGACGATTGCAGCATCCTAGATAATCAGGGAATTCCTCTTCCCAGTCGCCGGCTCCAGGCAGAAGATCTGCAGGCCTATGGAAATCCATGAATCTTGACTTCGAGCCATCAGGGCCCTCATAGTGGCCGTGATCATTCTGATGATGAGGCTCAATCTGCGAGATGAACAGGAAGAAAGGATCATCGGCAGAGCATGAATGGATATAATCTACCGCAAAGCTGTTTATCGCATCAGCCCTGTAGCCTATGAAATCATGACGTCTGCAATCACCATCAAACACATACCCATTGTAGCCATGACTGGTGAATTCCAGGACATCAGAAGCCATCCAATGCTTATACCCCGCCCTTCTTTCCTCCGGAACAGCATCTGTCCTGTAATCAATACCCTTTTCCGAATCGCTTGCAAGATGCCACTTGCCGACATAAGCTGTGTCATATCCTGCCTCATTGAAATAATCAGCAATATGCTTTCTGCTGAAATCCAGCGCGATCCCATTTGTAAAGCATCCGGTCTGCGAAGGATATCTTCCATCCTGCAGACATGCCCTTGCTGGCCCGCATACAGGCTGGCAGCTATAGAAATTATCAAAGACGACCCCTTCTCCTGCAATGGTGTCAAGATTTGGAGTCACATCAAGGCTTTGGCCACAGCAGCCTAATGTATCGAAACGCTGCTGATCTGAAAAATAGAATACGATATTAGGTCTGCGCATATTACCTTCTCCTGCGTTCCTGGATATGTCCTCAGACAGTACTTATAAGAACAATACATTCCTGCAGCCTATCGCTTATTGCATTCAGCAATACCCTTCTCTGTAAGCCTGGCAGATGAAAGCAGCCCTGATACATCCTGGCTGTCGCAGAATGATATGTAGACACCTTCTATCAGGCCATCATCCTGAGCATCCGCGACAAGCTTCACGAACTCTTCCTGGCCTAGCCTGAGCTTCTCCATCGTGGGAACCTTGCCCTTGCAAAGCATCCTGAGCATCTTATTCCTTGCATCCATGAGACAATGGTAGCAGATGACAGCAGCTTCGCAAGCTTAAACATCTGAGAAGGATGCTGCCGCTTCTTGACTATGATTGCCCGAATCCACACCATAAGGCAGAAACAAGGAGATTGAGATGGACATCAAGCCATTTGCCGTTGAAGAATGGATGAACGCATATGAGACAGGCGCAAGATACAACATTGCGGAAACCTGCGTGGATTCTGTATCGCTGGATGAGCTGTTCGAGCTTTCAGGCGAGGATAAGCAAGCATTCCTGGCAGAGTTCTGCAGACGCCGGCTCACATATGGGGATATCATGGGAAGCGAAGAGCTCAGGGGCGGCATCGCAAAGCTCTACAGGACAGCATCCCCCAGTGATATAGTGCCGACACATGGAGCGGCAGGTGCAAACCATCACGTCTTCTGCTCGCTCATAGCCCCAGGAGATCATGTAGTAAGCATAATGCCTACATATCAGCAGCTATACTCCATACCCGAGGCTATCGGTGCTGATGTTGATATCATGAAGCTCAGACAGGACAATGGCTATCTTCCGGACCTTGACGAGCTTCGCTCTCTTGTCAGGAAGGATACGAAGCTCATCTGCATAAACAATCCTAACAATCCGACAGGAGCGCTGATGGGAAAGGATCTTCTGCTGGAGATAGTAAAGATCGCAGGGAGCTTGGGTGCCTACATCCTCTGCGATGAGGTATATCGCCATCTCACGCAGGAGGATATCTGGTGCGAATCAATAATTGACCTGTACGAGAAGGGAATATCTGTCGGGAGCATGTCAAAGGTCTTCTCGCTTGCTGGGCTCAGGATGGGATGGATAGCGACACATGACAAAGATGCTCTCGCATCATTCATATCACACCGCGACTACGACCTCATAAGCTGCGGCATGTTCGATGACGCTGTCTCATCCATCGCACTCAGGCATTGTGACGAACTGCTTAAAAGAAACCGTTCAATCGTCAGGACAAACCTTGCAATACTTGATGATTGGATAAAGTCATCGAGGCACTTCAGGTATACAAAACCGCAAGCAGGAACAACGGCCCTGATATACTATGACTTCGACATGCCTTCATATGAATTCTGCACGCGGCTGTACAATGAGACCGGAGCATTCGTGACACCAGGTGACTGCTTTGAAGAAGCGCATAGCATGCGCATAGGCTACGGCAGCGATACGGAAACGCTGAAAGAAGGACTGGCAGCCATCAGCCGGCTTGAAAAGGAGATTGAGAGTGAACATAGTAGTCATTGACTCCCAAGGCGGCGGAATCGGCCGTCAGGTTGTATCATCGCTGAAGGCAGAGTTCCCAGAGCTCAAGGTGACAGCGATCGGAACGAACTCGCAGGCAACGGCGGCCATGCTCAAAGCCGGGGCGGACCAAGGAGCTACCGGGGAGAATCCCGTGATAGTCGCAAGCCGGTCTGCAGATATCATAATAGGACCTATAGGCATAGTGATCGCTGACTCGATGCTTGGCGAGGTCTCCCCTGCCATGGCCCTTGCCATCGGTCAAAGCAAGGCAAAGCGCATACTCATACCAGTCAACCACTGTGACAATATCGTAGTAGGAATAAGCGACTTGAGCCTTGCAAAGCTCATACGAGAAGTAATCAGCCGGATACACGATCTGTCCAAGTGAAGTTATATTGACAACATGTCAAGCAAACATGTAAATTCCAGATAGATTCTGCATGAAGCAGGTCATGGAAGCCGTAGCTTCCGGAATTACGGGAAAAAGCGGATAAGCTCTTTCTGAAGAAAGTCATTCCGCCAAGCCAAGGAGACCTCTTCATGAAGAAATACATTGCATTCCTCCTTTTTATCTGCATATCGCTATCCCTATCAGCACGCACTGTCACAGATGTGTGGAACAGGACCGTGGAGATACCTGACAACGTAGAGAGAATCGCAGCGTTAGGATCAATGGGGCCAAGGATGGCTGCGTATCTTGATGCGATTGACATGCTCGTAGGTGCTGAAGACAGCGATATAGGGACAGAATCCGCCCGTTATGACTACAGCCCTGTCTATCATGACACAATGAGCACTCTGCCATCTGTCGGAAGAGGCGGCGGGAGCGGTGAGAACAACGCGTACGCCGAAGAGCTTATAATGCTCCAGCCCGATGTCATAATCGCAGGGTTCAGCAGCGATGCCTGCGAAGAGCTTGAGAGGCAGACAGGGATTCCAGTCGTGAGCATACGCTACCGTACGCAAGGCTTCATCGATGAGGGATTCTACCGCTCGCTTAGGATATTCGCAGAAGTGATAGGAAAGGAAGAGCGATGCGAGGAGATACTGTCATATATCGATTCATGCAAGGCTGATCTTGACAGACGTACAGCAGACATAGCGGACGAAGAGAAACCGAGAGCTTACACAGGAGCTGTAACGTTCAACGGCCGCCATGGCTTTGCTTTCACATATGTGAACTTCCCCCCGTTCGATGCTGTGAACGCATATAATGTCGCAGACGTGCTGCTGCAGAAGCAGACAGGAGCCGCAGCGGCTGCTGCAGAGGCCACAGGGACCGCATATATAGGAAACGATGGCTTCGAGGTGGATCCTGAGATGATAATAACCTGGGATCCTGACATAATATTCCTTGATCCTGGCAATATGGATATCGTGAACGAGGAATACCGGTCGAACCCTGAATACTTCAGGCTGCTTAAGGCCGTCAGGGATGGAGAGGTATATACCATGCCATCAACAAACTCAGCAGGTCCCAATATCACATATCTCCTGATGAATGCGTATTATGCCGGCAAGGTGCTTTTCCCTGAAAGATTCAGCGATATCGACTTCCGCGCTAAATCATCAGAGATCATGGAGATGATGCTCGGAGAGGATTTCTTCGGCCAGATGGAAGCTGAAGGCCTCTACTATGGGAAGATAACCATTGGCGGTGATAGGTGATGGCAAGGACATACAAGGCATATATATGGCGGAAATGGCTTGTGATCGCAGCAATGGCGGCAGCTGTCATCGCATCGATCATCCTGTCTCTCTCAGCAGGTTCCGCTTCCCTATCAATCACAGATGTGGCTGCGGCACTTGCAGGCAAGGGCAGCGGGCAGATCAGCACCATAGTCTGGAATGTCAGGATGCCACGTATAGCCACTGCAGCTGTTGTCGGGATGGCGCTGTCTCTCAGCGGCTGCATAATGCAGGCAGTGCTGCACAATCCACTGGCCTCTTCATCTACGCTTGGGGTTTCCCAGGGAGCCTCGTTCGGGGCAGCCTTGGCGATATGCCTTGGAAGCACAGGCGCAGCAGGAATGAGCACATCGCCATATCTGGTCACAGCATCAGCATTCTGTGGAGGCATGTTCACCACCATTGCCATACTTGCGCTCTCAAAGCTCCGTTCATCATCGCCTTCAGCCATAATACTGGCAGGTGTCGCGATAAGTGCGATGTTCAATGGTGCGACTGCCCTCATACAGTATTTTGCAGATGATGTGGTCGTCGCCTCTATAGTCTACTGGACATTCGGAAACCTTGGACGCACGGGGTGGAAGGATATTGCCTTGATCTTCCTTGTCACGCTTCCATCTGCTGTATTCTTCTGCCTCAACAGATGGAACTATAACGCAATCAGCAGCGGAAGCAGTACGGCAAAGAGCCTTGGAGTGAATGTCGAGATCATGATACCGGCAAGCCTTGTGGTCTGCGCTCTCGCGACATCGGTCTCTGTGGCGTTCACAGGCTGCATAAGCTTCATAGGCCTCATAGCGCCTCATGTGATGAGAAGATCCGTAGGGAACGATTACAGGTTCCTGATTCCGGCATCAGGGCTTTGCGGAGCTGTTCTCCTTATCCTATCGGACATGGCATGCAGGCTTGTCCTCTCACCTGTCGTCCTTCCGATTGGAGCGCTCACATCATTTCTAGGGGCACCGCTTTTCCTCTATCTAATCGTAAAAGGCAGGAAAAGCTATGATTGATGTACGGGACCTTCATTTCTCATATGGGCAGAAGGAGATACTGCATGGCCTGTCATTCACAGCGGAAAGCGGTGAAGTCATCGCTGTGCTTGGAAACAACGGAGCCGGCAAAAGCACTCTCATCACATGTATAAACAGGATCAACAAGCCGATGGGCGGTGAAGTGGAGATAGACGGGAAGCCGATCCATGACATGAAAAGAAAGGATATAGCGCGCCTTGTGGCATATGTCCCGCAGAAAAGCGATATCTCAGAGCTATCTGTATTCGATTGCGTGCTTCTTGGCCGCAAGCCCTATATAAGGTGGAACACTGGAGATGACGATATCTGGATATGCCGGGATATGATAGCAAAGCTCGGTCTTGAGAGACTGCAGCTGAGGGACATGGATGAGCTATCAGGCGGAGAGCAGCAGAAGGTGATGCTTGCGAGGGCGCTTGTGCAGAAGCCGAAGGTCATGCTCCTTGACGAACCTACAAGCAGCCTTGACCCAAGAAACCAGCTTGAGATGATGGCCCTGATAAGGAACATCGCGAAGCAGGATGGCATCACTGTCCTGGTCGTGCTCCATGACCTCAACCTCGCGCTGCGCTTCTGCGACAGGCTCTTCTTCCTGAAAGATGGAAGATGCTACAGATATTGCACATCTGATGAACTGGACAGCGCAACAATCAATGAAGTCTATGGCATAGGAGCAGATATCATCGAGAAAGAAGGCGACAGATTCATAATGATCAGGGAGGAAAGCAGATATGGAGATAAATGAGCTATGGAAAAAATGCAGGGACTTCCACGGGCATGAGTGCAAGGGACTGCTCGCAGGCTTTCTCGCCTCACTCTATGCGTCACAGCTTCTGGGCATAGAATTCTCGGAAGATGAGGAGATAGCCTGCATAAGCGAGTGTGATGCCTGTCCTGTCGATGCGGTACAGGCAGTCCTCGGCTGCACCGTCGGGAAAGGGAATCTGCTCTTCCACATGACAGGAAAGATAGCCTTCTCATTTTATGACAGGAAAACAGGAAAGTCTGCGCGGCTTGTGCTGACAGGTCAGATTCCGGATTTCGAAAGCATCATGATGGAGGACTACTGCAGGGAGAACCCTCCATCCAAGCTGTTCACGGTGAAGGACACGGCAATACCGCTCCCTGAGAGAGCAAGGATATTCGACTCATATATATGCGAAGGATGCGGCGAGAAGACAGGCGCGAACTGGATACATATGCAAAACGGGAAGAAGCTATGCCCTGACTGCGCTATGAAGTATGATAGGTTCAGGGTATGAACATGACTATAGAGGAATTCTTCACGGAAAACAGAAAGGCAGCCATTGCATTCTCAGGAGGTGTTGACTCGGCATATCTTCTATATGAGGCGAAGAAAGCCGGTGCTGGCATATGCGCTTATTACGCCAAGACAGCCTTCCAGCCGAAGTTCGAGCTTGATGACGCGATCCACCTTGCAGAGGACCTTGGAGTGCAGCTGCGGATCGTTGAGGCAGATGTGCTCTCATCCCCTCTCATCTCGCAGAATCCGCCAGAGAGATGCTACTACTGCAAGCGCATGATCCTCTCAGCTATAATGAAAGCCGCGCTCAGCGATGGATTTACCCTGCTGCTTGACGGCACGAATGCAAGCGATGACATATCTGACAGGCCCGGTACAAAAGCCCTTGAAGAGCTTGGCGTGCTCTCGCCGCTCAGGATCTGCGGGCTGGGGAAAGAAGAGATAAGGGAAAGATCGAGGGAAGCAGGGCTATTCACCTGGGACAAGCCAGCATACGCATGTCTTGCGACAAGGATCCCATCAGGAGAGCCCATAAGCGATGAGAAGCTCAGAAAGACAGAAAGCGCAGAGGATTTCCTCCGCAGCCTTGGCTTCATCGATTTCCGGGTCCGCCTGCTCTCAGGCTGTGCGAGAATACAGATAAGGAAAGACCAGATCCCGCTACTGATGGAGAAAAGGGATTGCATAGTGCATACGCTGAAGAGATACTACAAATCTGTCCTTCTGGATCTGGAGGCAAGGGATGAATGATATAAGGACATTGCTTGAAGGAGTGAAATCAGGCTCGGTATCAATAGATGATGCGGTTCTCGAGCTCAAGAAGAAGCCTTTCGAGGATATAGGATTCGCGAAAGTCGACCTGCACCGCAAGATACGGCAAGGGGCTGCAGAGGTCATATATGGGCAGGGAAAGACCCCAGAGCAGATCATCGGGATACTCGGCACGATGAAAAGCAGCGGTCAGGAGAATGTCCTTATCACAAGGCTTTCAGAGGATGCTGCCGCGATAATCTCCGAAAAGCACAAGATAACCTACTTCAAAGATGCACGGATAGGACTTTCAGGGAGCATGCCCGCAGCAGATGGGATAGGTACCGTAGTTGTGGCTACAGGAGGCACCAGCGATATCCCTATAGCAGAGGAAGCCGCGCTTACGGCAGAGGCACTGGGGAACAAAGTCACGAGACTTTACGATGTCGGGGTTGCAGGGCTGCACAGGACACTCAGCCATCTTGATGAGATAATGGGAGCGACTGTCGTAATAGCAATCGCAGGAATGGAAGGTGCGCTTGCAAGTGTGCTCGGAGGACTTACGGATGCCCCTGTGATAGCAGTTCCGACAAGCGTTGGCTACGGTGCGTCGTTCGGAGGCCTTGCCGCCCTTCTGTCCATGCTCAACTCATGTGCGAGCGGAGTATCTGTAGTGAACATCGACAATGGGTTCGGAGCAGGATACCTCGCAAGCATGATAAACCACATACACAGCGCAAAGGAGGAAAACAGATGAGATCGCTCTATATAGATTGCGGCATGGGAGCTGCTGGGGACATGCTTGCCTCAGCTCTTCTTGAGCTCCTGCCGGACAAGGATGGATTCATAGAGGAGTTCAACGCGCTTGGGCTGCCCGGAGTGATGATGGAACGCTGCGACTCTGTCAAATGCGGCATAACAGGCACCCATATATCGATGAAGATCAACGGAGAGGAAGAGGGAGAGGAACACCATCACCATGAAAGCGGCGAAGGTCATCACCATGACCACCACCATCATCACAGCGGACTTGCGGATATAGAGCATATAGTCAGCCATCATCTGGATATAGACCAGAAGATAAAGGATGACATACTCTCTGTCTTCACAATCATCGCAGAAGCGGAAAGCCGCGTGCACGGGATGGCCATTGACGAGATACATTTCCATGAAGTCGGCACGATGGACGCTGTTGCGGATATCACTGCGGTATCGATGCTGATGGATCGCATAAAGCCTGACGAGGTCATAGTATCGCCGATACATGTGGGCTATGGGCATGTCCACTGCGCACATGGGATCCTTCCAGTGCCAGCACCCGCTACAGCCCTCATCCTCTCAGGCATCCCTATCTATGCAGGGGATATAGAGGGAGAGCTCTGCACCCCGACCGGAGCTGCTCTTCTCAAGCACTTTGCGACACAGTTCGGACAGATGCCTGTGATGAGGATAGACTCTATCGGATACGGCATGGGCAAGAAGGACTTCAGCGCAGCAAACTGTGTGCGTGTACTCCTCGGCGCAAGAGAAGGCTCAGCAGATTCCGTCATAGGCCTTTCCTGCAATGTCGATGACATGACAGGAGAAGAGATAGGGTTCGCCTCAGAGAGGCTCTTCGCGCTTGGTGCAAGGGATGTCTACACAATCCCAATCGGAATGAAGAAATCAAGGCCGGGAGTGATGCTCTGCGTGATATGCCTCCGCTCTGACATGGAGAAGATGGTCAAGGCAATTTTCCGCTACACGACGACAATAGGCATAAGGAAGACAGAATACGACAGGTTCATACTTGACAGGGAGGAAAAGGAAGCATCATCGCAATATGGCCAGATACGCGTGAAGACATCAAAAGGCTATGGGATCGAACGCACCAAAGCCGAATATGGCGACCTTGAACGCATAGCAAGGGAAAATGGCCTGACAATCAGGGAAGCGGCAGAAAACATCGGAGAAAGATAGTCCAGCCACCCCGCCGTCAGCATGCTATAATTCATCCATGAGGAAATTTCTTTCACTCCTGGCTGCCTTTTTCTGGCAGCCGGGCTATATGCCGCATCATCGATGGTATCCATGGGCATGTCTGGAGGCTTCTCAGATGCCGGTGGTGGCTATGGTATGCTTGGCTTCAATACGACAGCGCAATATGTCGCAGATATATCAAACAAGGTCGGGATAGGCATGGGAACGCACATTGACATGGATTTCGGCCTGAGGAAAGGTGCAGCCTTCATGTTCGGCATGATCGCCGGTCCAGGCTTTGAGTTCAGGCTTACGCCATCGCAGACGATAAACCTGACATTAGGGCCAGGCATAGTCCTTGAAGGAGGCAGAGGATACTCATCATTCGCTTTCGGGATAGGCATTGATGCGCTTTACACGTTCTATTTCGATCAGGACAGGACGCTTGGGTTCTCTGTCGGAGGAACATTCTATCCTGAGTTCATAGTGGATGACGAGTCCAGGCCAGATGCGGCTTTCGGCTTCGCTGCTGCAGGATATGTCGGCATAACATGGAGAATAAGGGGATACGCAGAGGATCCTATAGACCTCGCGCCGCTTGGATACATCATACTGAGGGACGGAATATGACAGAAAGAGAATTCCTGGAGAAGTACAAGGACTCAGCATTCGTGCCATTCGCGAAGCTGGAGGTTTTCATGAAAGAGACGCTTGAGGCTGCAGGTGTCCCCTCTTCCGACGCAGAGATCATATCAGATGTCCTGATAGAGTCCGACAAACGCGGCATCGACAGCCATGGCATCGGAAGGCTGAAGCCTATCTACATAGACAGGATAGACAAGGGAATACTCAACCCGGTGACAACGATCGAGGTAATAAAGGATGAGAAGACCGCAGCAGTCCTCGATGGGCATGATGGCATGGGCCATGTGGTCGCTCACAAAGCCATGGAGATGGCGATAGGAAAAGCTGAAGAGTACGGCATGGGAATGGTCGCAGTACGCAACAGCAGCCACTATGGCATTGCAGGATACTATGCGACAATGGCGACAGATAAAGGCATGATCGGCATTACAGGGACAAATGCAAGACCCTCTATAGCGCCGACATTCGGCGTCGAGAACATGCTGGGCACCAATCCTCTGACCATAGGTATCCCGACAGATGATCCATTTCCATTCGTGATCGATGCGGCGACATCCGTGTCACAGAGAGGGAAGATAGAGGTATATGGACGGGCCGGGAAGGATATACCGCCAGGATGGGTCATTGATGAAGAAGGCAATACCAGGACAGATACAGAGGAAATACTGAAAGACCTTACTCTGGGGAAAGCCGCACTTGCTCCTCTCGGGGGAATAGGGACAGATGGCGCTGGCTACAAAGGATATGGCTACGCAACTGTCGTGGAGATACTCTCAGCAGCACTCCAGGACAACCCATATCTCAAAGCCCTGACAGACAAGGATGAGGATGGAAAACCAAAGCCGTACCACCTGGGGCATTTCTTCATCGCGATCAATCCGGACTTCTTCCTGGGCAAGGCTCTCTTCAGGAAGATAGCCTCATCGATACTCCGTGATCTCAGGGAGAGCCGCAAAGCTCCTGGCGAGGACAGGATCTATACAGCAGGAGAACTGGAATGGGAAGCCCGGGGCTACAGGGAGAAATATGGATGTCCTGTCCCGCCATCGCTCCAGCATGTCATAAACGAGCTATCTGAAAGATTCGGGCTTGGCGGCAGCTGGCCATGGCCTACTCATCTGTAGGGAAGAATATCCTGGCGCTTTGTTCACGTATGGCCTTGAACCGGTAATCCACAGGGATCATCGCCCAGCTCTTCGTCCGCTTGAAGACAACGCCGTCTTCTGTGAACTCAGCTGAGTAAAATCCAAGGCCAAGACGTGGATTGTCATAGCACTGGAATGCGTTCGCGACATAGATTATCTTATGCTCCCCAGGTGCAAGGACGAAGTTCCTTGATCCCTTTGGCCCGGAATTGAAGCCGCATGTAAGAGCCATCACCTCAGGGCATGCACCATCAAAAAGCGCCCATGGAGCATCCATGCGTCCAAGATAGTTCTCCGTGAGATCCACGTTTGGGAAGATATAGTCATCATCGCTTTCCGCCGCATGGGGCGTCAGGAGGAAGTAAAGAAGCTGGCTGCGGGGATTGTTTACGGCGATCCATGAGACTTTGTCCTTGGCATTGGCTTTTCCGATGAGATAGTCATATGTCCCTGTCGGTGGCGGTATGAAGCCGGCATCGGCACTCCCGCCGCGAAGAAGCGGCGCATGCCTGAGCTCTTCAAATACAACGCCTGGCTTGAAGCGGCTGATTCCTGATTCCCTTCTTGCCATGGCATAAGCAGTGTAATAACGCGCATTGCTGCATATCATCGAAGAAGTCTCTATCGCAGGATACGAAAGCATGGAATGCCACGATGCAAAGCCCTCTATGGCATTCTCACCGGTGTTCTCGATGTATATCGCGGTATAAAGCACAGGATGTCCAGGAAGGAGCATGTCCACCCTCTTCATGTGGTATCTGCTGCCCTCCTCCCTGCTTTTCATCTCCGAAGCTCTCCACACGCCGCCGTGCTTCTCTTCCGTGCCATAGCGCCTGACAAGCCAGTATGTATTGCAAGATGTTATGATGTCATCGGAATTCGAAGGGAATGTGAAATAAGCGCCGCCGGACTGGTAAAGGCTCTGCCTGCCCTGCCACCACTCGCCGTTCTCGTCTGACATCACTCCCGCTCCTGTCCCCCTGAAATACGGCAGTGACAAAGCGTTTATCCGGGCCCCTGAAAGAGCTCTGGATGTCAGCTCAAGCGCGATATCCCCCTGGTCCTCTATGATGGTGGAGAATATATCATTGGACATGTATGTTGCATAGCGCCCTTCCCAAAGAGCTATTCGTCTGACATCCACAGTGGCAAAATCCTCCCGTATGCTATACGATTATAGCAGATTTGAGGCCTTATATGATTGAAAAGATATCAGAGAATACATTCCATCTCTCAACTGAGAACACAAGCTATGTGATCTGCATAACAGGAACAGGACATGCCGAGCATATATATTACGGGAAGAGGCTGAGGGATGTGCAAGGATCTCTCTCCGCGCTCCGTGAGAAGCGGTACATACTTTCAAGGGCTGCTTCAGCCATACAGGAAGAAGATGGAGCCATTGATCTCAATGACAGCCTCCTCGAGTTCTCGACAGAAGGCAAAGGGGACTACAGGACTCCGCTGGTCGCCGCCTCCTGGGGGCCTTATGAGGAAAGGACAATAGACCTCAGATTCAAGGAAGCAAGGATAGGCCAAGGCGTGAAGCCATCACTATCTTCCCTTCCGATAGCAAAGAACAGGAGCGGCGATGCTGAGACACTGGAGCTTGTCTTCGATGACAGGAGAAGCGGGATGAGGCTCACTGCGCTCTATACAGTCTTCCCTTCGCTTGACACGATAACGAGACGCACCATCGCAGAGAACAGGGGCACTGATGATATAATCCTGAGATCCGTGGCATCCGCACAGCTGGATTTCCGCTCATCAGACATGTCCGTCACGACAATCGGGGGGACATGGCTGAGGGAGGCCGCCAGGCAGGAAAGGAAGATAGAGCAAGGCACGATGATCTCAGAAAGCAGATACGGCAGCTCTTCTGCTGATGCAAATCCGGGCTTTGCCCTGATGGACAGCCGTGGAGGATGCTATCTGTGCAATCTGATATACTCCGGCCCCCACAGGGCATCATTCACGCTCACAGGCAAAGGGCTCACCCATATAGTATGGGGCATGAATCCTGATATGTTCTCATGGAAGCTGTCAAAAGGAGGGAAGTTCGAGAGCCCTGAAGCTGTAATGACCTACAGCAGCGAGGGACAGAAAGACGCGTCGGACAGGATGCACGCATTCGTACGGTCAGCGATCTGCCGTGGCGAATGGGCAGAGCGCATGCGTCCGCTCATGCTGAACACATGGGAAAGCGTCTACTACAATGCCAGCGAGAACAAGATCCTCGAGATGGCAAAAGGCGCAAAGGAAATAGGGCTTGAAGGTCTTATCGTCGGTGACGGCTGGTTCGGTGCAAGACGGAGCGAGAGGACAAGCCTCGGCGACTGGTATGTGAACACGATGAAGTTCCCGTCAGGGCTTTTTGACCTTGCCCAGGGCATACACCGGCTCGGGCTGCTGTTCGGACTGTGGTTTGAGCCTGAATGCGTATCAGAGAGAAGCGAGCTGTACAAGGCTCACCCGGATTGGATAATAGGCAGAAGCGCGGAGGATAATGCAGGAAGGGCAGGAAAGCAGATACTAAACCTTACCCTGCCTGATGTTCAGAACTGGATAATAGAGACCCTTGCGGATACAATCGACAGGTGCCGTGTTGATTACATAGTCTGGGACATGACACGCTCCTATTCAGATATCTTCAGCCATTCAGAGAGCTGGAACGGAGGGGAGTTCTTCCATAAGTACACGCTGGGGCTGTACACAGTGCTAGGAGCTCTCGGACACCGCTTCCCTTCCCTCTACATAAGCACATCGAAGGCTGGAGGCGCGAGGTTCGACCTTGGGATGCTCTCATTCTCCGCATCAGCGCTGATAAGCAGCGACTCAGATCCGATAAACAGGGCCGCGATGGTGGAGAATATCTCCATGCTCTATCCGCTTTCGGCTATCGAGACCACCGTCTCCCCGTCACCGAATGCTGTTACAAGACGTATAGTAGACAGGGACACAAGGTTCAATATAGCGGCTTTCGGTGTCCTGTCATACGCTATCGACACAGCGGAGCTTTCAAGGATTGAGAAGACTGCATTCAAGTCACAGATAGAGTTCTACAAGGGATACAGGATGCTCTTCCAGTTCGGAAGGATAAGGATACAGGAAAGCGGGAACAGGACGCTGTGGTCTGTATCGAACAAGGACAGAAGCGTGATCCTCATGCTATACCTGCAGAAGCAGCTAATGCCAAACTCTGATGCGGAGAAGCTATACGTGCTTGATGCTGACGATGGCTATGATTACCGTGTATTCGCCCGCAGCCATATACTATCGGGGCAGGAGGCACTATCATACCCACAGGAAAGCGAGTGCTATACAGTCTCCGGAGACGCGCTCAGATGGGGAGGGATATCCCTGGTAGAGCAGGTATCCGGCAATGGATACACAGAGGGTATGAGGATGCTTGGGGACTACTCTTCCCGCTTGTATATAATCAGGAGGATCGAGAATTGAACAATATAGTAATAGCAGGCGCAGGAACATTCGGAACGGCAGTAGCGGAAAGGCTGTGCTGGAACAGCGACAACAAGGTCACGCTCCATACGATTGAGACAGATGTCGAGAAGGAGATAAACGAAAAGCATTCAAACAGGAAGTATTTCCCGACAAGGCTTCTGTCGAGGCACCTGAGCGCAACTTCATCTTTCTCGGTTTTCCATGATGCAGATGTCGTCATGCTCGTCATACCTTCAAAAGCTATCGTCTCGTTCTCAGAGGAAATAAGGAAGAACACAAGCGGAGAGCCTCTGATAGTCAACCTGGCAAAGGGAATGAGCGACAGCGGTGCTTTCATAACGGAGAACATACCGTTCAAGCGTACAGCTTCCATGAAAGGCCCATCTTTCGCCATAGAGACGATAAACGGCTACCCTACCTCATTTACATTCGGAGGAAAAAGGGAGGATTATCTCTATTTCAGGAACGAGATCCTTCCAGGGACTCAGTTCTCGCTGGACTACTCATCTGATGTCAGGGCCGTGGAGCTCATGAGCATACTGAAGAACATGTATGCCATCGCGATCGGCATAGTATCAGGGAAGTTCAACAGCCCGAACGTGGACTTCCTGGTGTACACCAAAGCCGTCAATGAGATGCGTGGGCTGCTCCAGATATTCAGCTGCTCGGAAGATGCCATATTCCGCTACTGCGGCATAGGAGACCTAGGGCTGACAGCACTGAATGACCTGTCCAGGAACAGAACACTCGGGATGCTCATAGGAAAAGGCTTTGGCTTCGACCCAGATACAAAGTCCTCAACCGTAGTTGAAGGGCTGAGGACAATAAAGCTTATCGGAGACATAACGAGGGAGAAAGGCGTCGCTGACGATTTCCCGCTCGTACAGGCCCTTTATCGCCTGATATATGAGAACGATGATCTTAACGACTATACGCTCTCAGTCCTCGGCTGACGCAGCTTCAGCTCAGGATGGCTCTCCGCATAACGAAGGAAGAAGCCTATGGCCATCATCATTATGCCGTTGTCATAGGCTCCTTTGCCCATGTCACGTATAGCTTCCTCGACAGGCACAGTGACAACATCGATCTCCTCATTTGCATCAAGGGACTGGCCGCTTACCTTCTCTATGCCGGTGACAAGGAAGAAGCTTTGCCTGTTTGACATGAATGCGGAGTTCGGGCAGACATTGCCAAGCTCGATGAAGTCTCCCTGCATGCCTGTCTCTTCCAGAAGCTCACGTCTTGCGGCCTCGATTGCAGGCTCTCCTTTCTCAACCAATCCTGCAGGGAACTCCCTGGTTATGCTGTCAGAGCCATGACGGTACTGCTCTTCCATGATGAAACATGGAACGCCATCTACCATGACCCATGGAATAGCCACGATCCAGTCAGGACTTTCGATCTCAACGAATGTGCCATGCCGTCCATCATGAGCGGTACGTTCCACTGAGTTCACGGAGAAGATGGCACAGGTATATGACTTCTCCCTTGAATCTGTACGCCACTTCAGACTCTCGTTCATGACTTCTTCCTCGACGGGCAGTTCGATGTGCATGATGCACATGCTGATGGCTTGCATGATGGTGTGCCAAGGAATGATGTATCACGGGATGTTGAGCACGCTGTCCCGTTGTTTATCTCATTGGCGATGGCCTTGAGGGCCTCAGCTGAAGGATGTCCAACCTGATCAACCCATTCCTTTCCATTGTCCTCAGCTTCAGGCAGGCCCATCTCCATCGGTATCGCCCCGAGGAAAGGAACGTGCATCTCCGAACACATCTTCTTCCCGCCGCCTTTGCCGAAGATAGGTATCTCTTCCTTGCAGTGAGGGCAGATAAGGCCCGACATGTTCTCAATGACGCCTATGATCGCGACACCAAGCTTGCGTGAGAAGTTGACGCTGCGTCTTGCATCAAGCACAGCGACCTCCTGAGGTGTCGTCACTATTATCGAGCCTGTAAGCTCCGGTATTGACTGGCAGATCGTAAGCTGCTCATCACCTGTTCCTGGAGGAGTATCTATGAGAAGATAGTCCAGCTCGCCCCACTCCACATCTGAAAGGAACTGCCTTATCGCGCTGTTCTTGAGAGAGCCTCTCCAGATAACCGGTGCATCAGGATCCTCAAGGGCGAACGCCAGTGACATCACCTTCAGCCCCTTCCTTGGAGAGACGGGAATGAATGTATGCCCATCCTCAGATGTCAGCTCTGCATCCTTGCAACCGAACATCACAGCCACGTTAGGTCCGTGGAGATCTGTATCCAGCACACCTACAGTGCAGCCCATATCAACAAGGGCATTGGCGAGATTTACGGTGACAGTAGTCTTTCCTACCCCGCCCTTGCCGCTCATTATCATTATCTTGCGGCCTATCTTATCGAGCCGCTGCCTTATGCGCTTATCCTGCTCCGCATATTCATCGATTTCTTTTTCAGCCATACAATGCCTCGCTCTAATGAATATATCAACAGAAGGAAAAGAAAGGAAGTGAGAAAGGACAAAGGGAGGGCATTATCGGACTACCTTTCCATCACATTATATCCTCAACATTGAAACGATATGAAACACAATCAACTGCAGCCTGTCCTGTTGCAGAGAAAACATATCCGGATCCTCATGTCAAAAAAGCAGATCTCATTAGCGCAAAACACTTTCAGGAAAGATCTTTCTGGCATATCACAATCGACAATACAATCACCCAGCATTATAAGAGAGCGATTCATCAACTGAAGCAAATCTGCCGGCCTCAACGAAGCCGGCAGAGAAGTCATATCAGTTCAAAGGAAGGATCCTTTGCTGATTGCTGATTATGGATTCCCGACAGTTGATACAGCTATCCCATCCACTGTTATGCTCTCAGCAGAATCAGGAAGAGACATTTCTGTAATGGACATTGAACCTATTATGTCATTTATAGATAGAAGACCAGCTGATTTAGCATCAAGAAACA
>CASFMA010000071.1 GCA_949295675.1 uncultured Spirochaetales bacterium
GATGGACACAGGAACAGTGAATACTGCATCTACTGCTATGAAGATGGTATCTTCAAATCATCATCAATGGCAGAGCAGATAGCTATAAATACATCAAAAGAGAGGCTCGAAGCATTCACTAAGCCATACGGACAGAGCATAGGCAGAGGTGAGATGACTGAATGGCTGCGCTCATATCTTCCGACATTGAAGAGATGGATGGACACAGAGAAGCAGGCTTCATGGATCCTCGACCGATGCGGATATGTCACGCTCTCAACAATCGGCAAAGATGGATTTCCACATCCTGTCGCTATTGATGTGATCAGCCATGATGGCATCAGGGAAATATGGATGACAACGTACTCATCATCCAACAAAGCCCGGAATATCAGGGAGAATCCGAAATCCGGGATATCATTCGTGCACGAAGCAGACAGCGTATCATTGATCGGCACAGCAGAAATAATCACAGATCACGATATCCTCAGCAGATTCTGGGAAGAGCGGTTCCGGCACTACTACCCTGATGGCCAAGCCGACAAAGGCTACTGCCTTATAAGATTCACCAGCAGCAAGGCAGTCTGCTGGATAGATGGCATTCGCAGCACCATAGGATGCTCACTGGATAGAGCTTGCTGCCAGGACTTTTCCTGAAGAGCCTTCCCTCACGACAGCCCACCTTATGCTGCAGGTCCTGCTGATGAACATTTCATCATGGCTGACAAGCAGAAGGGAAAAGGATGTGTCTTCCTTTGCCAGCATCTTCTCGAAAATCCCCGCAGATACTATATCAAGATGGTTCGTAGGCTCATCCATGACTATTATGTTGCGTCCATCATATCTTGACAGTATGAAATCCAGCTTCTTAAGCTCACCAGGACTCGGTGAGATATCAGCTGACAGCAGGAATGAGGGATCCGACCCCATCCTGTATATATCTGAGACCACCCTTCCCCTATCACAGTCTGAGAGTGACGAGAACCTGCTGATGATGGCATCAGCCTGCCCGCGATCATACTCCTGCGGAATATATATGATATGGCTGCCCTTCCCCTCTGATATGAACTTTGATACCAATGCCCTGACAAGCAGCGTCTTGCCGCTGCCGTTGCAGCCTGTTATGCCTATATGCTCGCCAGGAGGTATGGACAGGGATGGTACATGCAATGAGTAACCACCGGCATCAAGGACTGCCGCAGGGAAAGAGAGTGAAGGGATGTATCCACCGGCATCCAAATCAATGCCAGTCTTTCTCATCAGAGGCTTTTCCATCTGCTCGATCATCTCCCTCTTATGCCTTGCCTGTGAATCGACACGCCTTCTCTGGTCATCCAGGGACCTATCCTTTCCTGTGAGGCGGGCCCCATCTACAGCGGCCTTGCCGCTATGATCGTGGATATCCAGACCTGACTTCGACAGCTTCTTCCTCTTGGCAGCAGACTGTTCTGAAAGATTGCTGGAAAGAGCGGAAAGCGAAGCTATTTCCGATGACAATCTCTCATATGCGCTCCTTCCGTCCCTCTTGCGTCTTTCTATCTCATCCACCGCTGCAGCAAGTGGCAGAGGCACATCATATATGCGGGCAGGCATCTCCATCATGCGCTCAAGAAAAAGCGTCCGGAATGAAAGCATCTCAGCGGCAGCCCTGTCATGAGTGATCATGATGCCGCACCCGGAGAATGCGGAAAGAACTTCTGAAACCATGCCGGCACTCTCCCTGTCAAGATGGTTCGTCGGTTCATCAAGTATAAGGACTGCAGGATGCCTGGAGACAGCGGCAAGGATCTGAAGCCGCTTCTTCTCCCCGCCTGAAAGATGATCAGGCTCAGCTATCATATCATCGGTCAGGCCAAGAAGAGAACGCAGCCTCCCGGTATCGGAAGAGCCATCATAGATATAGCAGTAATCCTCAGAATCAAGGCCAGCGAATACCTGAGGGCAGAACAGGACATCTCCGCTTGCTGAGACAGTGCCGTGATCGGGAACAATAAAGCCCGAGATTATCCTGGCAAGCGTTGACTTGCCAGCCCCATTGGCGCCTGCGACAACGGTCCAGCCTGATGTGAAGCTTACAGAGAGATCCTCAAAGACAGGCACCGAAGAGCCTGGATAGGCATACGATATACCATTCAACATTACATACTCAGACATTCTGACTCCTTATTGAAAAGACTTTGGGACATCAAAACATCTTCATCGGCATATCTCCTCCGGCATCAAGATGACATGTTGGTTTTCTCTTGTCAACAGACAGGGGTGATATCAGTCGGCAAGCTTTGCCCTAAGTTCATCACATTCTTCAAGAAGCATGGCTTTCTCGCTCTCCGAGAGGACAAGATCCTTCTCCCCGAACCGGCTTCCCAATGCGACAAGAGTCTGAGCCGCGACTATGTCTGAAGAAAGCATTCCAAGCAGATTCCTGAGACTGGCAAGGGAAAAAGCCCCGCCAGATGAACCTGCAGCAGAACTCAGCGCAATGATCTTCCCACGGCCTGCAGCCGTTGAGTAGTCACCCGGCACGACTGGCCGTGACAGCCAGTCAACAAGGTTCTTGAGCGCTGCGCTGAAGCTATGGTTGTATTCAGGGCTTCCAAGCCAGACAGCATCTGAAGCTGCTACCTCTTCCCTTATCCTCTCCACAGCGGCAGGAGCCGGATACTCTATATCCTGGTCAAGGAAAGGAAGATCCTTATAATCAAGGAACGAACACTCAAACTCATCAGACAGGATATCTGCAGCCATCCTGAGCAGCTGCGTGTTGAAGCTTTCCCTGCGCAGGCTTCCCGAAACAAAAAGGATCTTCTTCATGCCACAAATGATAAGTTCTCATTGAATGCAAATCAACTGAAAGGATATGCTCATCAGCCTGGAAATCCAAAGCGTACATCACCATAGTGAACAGCAAGTTTGTACATGTTGATATAAATTAAATAGTCTTATTAAGGAATATTATTTATATAATATACGCATCAAAGCAAGATCTCGTATCTCTCTCCATCTATATATCTGCCATCGATATAAAGAAGCATTGAGTCACGTCCTGCATATGCAAAGCCATTTTTCCTGTAGAAAGCCTTGGCCCTCTCATTATCTGCACGGACTGTAAGCTCTACCTTCCTGACACCTCTGGCAGCAGCTTCATCAAGAGCACTGGCAAGCAGGATCCCTGCAACGCCTGTCCCCAGTACTTCCTCAGGACAGAAATTCCCATCTCAGCCCTGTGCCTTGTCCTAGGGCGTACACTGATGCGGATATCGCATGAGCCGCAGATGACATCGCCATCAAATGCTGCCATCGAGAAACTTCCAGAGCCAGATGAAGCCTTTATGAAAGCACGCTCATCATCAACTGTCAGCTTATTCACCTCCTCAGGTGAGCTGGCAAGGTTGTCAGTCTCTGAGACAACAGCGATGAAGAATGCAAGATACTGAGCCGCATCAGACTCATTGACTATCCGATAAACCATATAAGCTCCTTTCCGAAAGGATAGCATACAATGCTGAATATAGGACCAGGGCCGATGGCTGAGGGGACAAGATCGCTGCATAGCAAATCAGCGCCTGCTCCCGGGATATCATGAATGCAAGCGCCGGCTTTGCATGCAGCAGACAGAAGCTCCACAATGCTGCAGCAGGCCTATCAGACAAAGTCAATGCTTATATTGCCATTGTTGACTGATACATTCAGGGTCTTCTCTCCGCCGTCCTTGCCAGATGGCAGGTTGCAGTTGCCCTTCTTGACCGCTGAATGGATGGAAAAATCATCATAGCTGCCGATGACGGTGCCTCTGATGTTACCGTTCTTTGCAGATATATCCAGAGCCTTCCCTACACCTATGCCATCAAACGAGATGTTCCCGCCATTTGATGAGATCTCCATACTGTCCGTCACAGACAATCCCTCTATCGTTATATTGTCATTTGTCGTAGACAGCATAAGAGAGCCAAGGACATCGGCTGGAACGCAGAGCGATATCTTCCTATATTCAATCGAAGGCTGGGTCCCTATGAAATCTGTCCAGTCCTTGTTGCTTACATAGGACATGGACAGCACCCCATCTTCAGACACTGCGATCTCATAGCCTTCCTTGCTGCTCGCAGAGTAATCGATACGGATCATGTCATCCCCAGATACCGATACATCAATCTGCCTGTCCCTTACATCAATGGCTATGGCCTGTACCTCAGATATGCCAGCTGTATAGGAAAGCGGCACGAACTGGCTGTTGTCTGCACAGCCTGCCAGGGAACAGATGCTGATCACCATCAGACATGACATAATCAGGAAATTCCTCTTCATAAATCCCTCCACCAATTGCTTTTCGCTATTGTCGCTGCTATGATGAACTTTTGTGTAACACAAATGTCAACAATGAAAATGGAAAAGAAGAAATACCTCTCTGTCGGGGAAGCCGCAAAGGCTGTGAACACAACAAGCGAGACGCTCAGGCACTATGACCGCATTGGCCTGGTGAAGCCCAGCCGGAAGGATGAATGGACGAACTACAGGTACTATACGGAACATGATATCGTGATGCTTAACACGATAAAGGCACTGCAGCTGATGGATCTGTCGCTGCAGGAGATAAAGAAAGTCCTCCAATATGATAATCTTGAGGAAATCGTAAGTTTCCTCTCAGAAGCTGAGAAAAAAGCCGATGAAAAAATAAAGACCTTGGAATACAGCAAATCAAAGATCCGGGCAGCAAAAGCCGATTACGAAAGAAAGCTCAGGCTGTACAGCGAACCGCAGAGCAAGATAGCACTTAAAGACATCCAGGAAAGAGTCATACTTCTGTCAGACACATTGGAGACTCCGACACTCGATAATCTCTGGAACTATCTTAGCCATTTCTATGAGAGGATCCCTCCAGAGCTGAAAGGCAAATTCTATTTCGAGGATATGGCCGGCATATACACAGAAGATGGAAAGCCCAGATTATTCGCGCTCTGCATCCGCCATGAGGATATAGATGGCATAAAGAAGCTGCCAGGCGGCAGATACATCTGTGCCACATGCACAGAAGATGACAGAGAACAGGTAATGCAGAAGCTTATAAGGACAGCGAATGAAGAGTATGGCAAGGATCCCTCGTTCACAGTGCAGATCATTATAGTCTCAGGCATACTGCATTGGGATTACGAACTTCAAGTCTATATAGGGCAGTAAGATAAATTATCCATAAATTCGCCAGCAAGCATTTGTAAGCATAAATGACAAAACATCAATGGCTATGAAAGGGTACAATTCGGCGGTCATGCCGCGGCATGAGGCTATACATCCCGTGTGAGCAGCTGGAGTCTGGCCGAGCTGGGCTTATTGCAAAAGAATAACTTATGAGAGCACGATCATCCTTTGGATCACAAGTTCCTGAAAACCTATCGTATCCGATTGCCGCGGGTCCAAGAGTACAGGAGAAGGCGTCATCGAGAAGAAAGCAGGAGGATCCCTCCTGCTAACCGATCATATGTGATCGTAATTGTAATCATCCATTATCTCACGTGGCTTATCACAGCTTGGGAGTATTTCAGCTTGTATGCCCTCTATCTCTGAAATCCTTCTCTTCAGGATATCCCTTAGGATCTTGCGTACAGGCTCATATCCAGGATCGCCGATAAGATTCTCAAGCTCGCCAGGATCCTTCCCAAGGTCATAAAGGGAATCCTCGTAATAGACAGAAGAGCCACACTCATGCCAAGGATCACCAGAAGCCCTTGCTGAATACTTATAATCCTTTGTTCTTATTGCCCTTCCGATCTGGCTCTCGCTTATCTGTATGAATACAT
>CASFMA010000072.1 GCA_949295675.1 uncultured Spirochaetales bacterium
ATATAATACTGCGTGCTGATATCTTCTGCTGTCAATGTCTCAAGAAGATGGGCCTATAACAAAGTTTTATCTGTCAGGTTTCACTGTACACGAACAGAACACTCAAACTTATTCTATGATAGAAGATGGATCATACTTCAATCAGCAAAGAATTAATCTTAAAAATTGATAAATACAATATTTATTGTGAAAAAGGTATAATAATCAACTAAAATTAAAGAGATGCTCAATGCCATACAAGGACTTCTGCTGAGATAATGGTAGGCTTTGCAAAGGCTTCAGGACTAACAGGAAGGGATTACTACAACACGCTTCAGGGGTTCCTGTATGGAGTAAAAGCACCAGATAGCGCATATAGATCAGATTTTGATAATACGATATTTGCAGGAAGTGCATATGAAGCCAGAATGGTGCTGAAATCAATTCAAGGATCTTCGGTTGTTAATGAAAATGATGGATCCACTGCAAGGATAAGCTCTACATCAATAGGTAAGCTTCTAAGCAACAAAGCATTGAACAAATCCCTTGATAATGGATTTACAAGAACAGAGCATGATACAGCTGCTGCAAATATAGATACACTATTCAAGAAGTCAATCAAGACGTTATCAAGGCAGGACAGAAAAGGAAGCGAGCATATAATAGGTATCCATTATTACAGCACTGATGTTACCTTCCAAGACACAGAAAGAGAAGGCACTGCTGAAATAATGGTAAAGGAAAGCGTCCAAAATGGCCAAATGATATACATCAATGGAACTTGTTGGCCTAAAAGCAAGAGACCCGTCAGCTTCAAGGATGGGAAACCAATCCGAAAATCAGCTTGCCCGCTCGCAGGGTCTCTCTATGGTTATATTACCATCATCCCCAAAACCTAGCAATGGCTTTGTTCTTGGCTCAAGGAATGATTACGGCTCATACATAGGATGGTTCAATCCTGATGAGCTTGATAGATACATCTCAATCATGGAATTCTGGAACAGAACAATACGAATCTATTGCATATATACCCAATATCATAGAACAGGCTATATCATAGGAAACAAGCCAAACGAAGATACCAAGGTAGATGCAAAGGAATTTGACTATTATCTATCATCTGCGAAAATAGATGGAATTGAATATGTAATACTATCTGATACTGCCGAGATGAATAACGGCGACCACTATTACGATCATCATTTAATAAGAAAGGAAGACCTGTCCAGTCTGACGCAGATAACAACCCTGCCGCACGGTATTCTGTCTTCCTATGTATTAAATGGTACAAGGTTAAAACAATTACTACAAGATGAACTTTGGAACAATATCTTAAACAAAGAAGACATCATACAGCAAACTCGGATAACAAGTCCGGCCCACACTTATGAGTCCTCTTCTGCGTTAGATAATACACGACTCGGCTGGCTAATTCAACGAGAAGATAACAGCGTGCTTGATGCTAGAGATTCCGATGGCTCATACATAGGCTGGTTCAATCCTGATGAGCTCGATAGATACATCTCAATCATGAAGAATGCAGAGCCTGTGCCACTATGCTGAATTATCCTGAGATGAAAAAGATAATCAACTCAACCATTATAAAGAATCTTGAATGGAAAACTTGAGATATCAATACACAGGACAAATTAAGCAAACTTGTGAAATCATGCTCAATTGCGGCAGTGAAGCACTTATCGCTATTAACACATCTCTGCTTGTTGGGCTAATATTTGCGGCTGTATGAAAGAAAGAAACGCTGCGCTGCTTTTGCTGCTTACATCGCTTATATGGGGACTGAGCTTCGTCGCACAGTCTGTGTCCGCAGAATCAATCGGACCATTCACATTCAACAGCATAAGGTTCCTGATAGGAGCTGCCGTTCTTGTTCCGTTCGCACTCCCTTCAATATTGAGAGACAGGAAAACTCCTGGATATTGGAAGAAAACGCTGAAAGGCGGGATCATATGCGGGCTATGCCTTGCATCAGCTGCTGTCATACAGCAGATAGGGGTTGCTGAATCTGGAGCAGGGAAAGGTGGATTCATCACGTCTCTTTACATAATAATCGTGCCTTTTCTATCTGTGGTCCTTGGAAAGAAAGTCGAAAAGAAGACATGGATTGCAGGAGTGATCGCCATCATCGGCATGTATCTTCTCTGCATCGGAGGTTCTGAGACAGGCTTCTCACGTGGAGATATCTTCCTCCTCATCTGCGCTCTCTTCTTCTCATTCCATATCATGGCTATTGATATCACAGGAAAGGATGTCGATGGCGTCACGCTCTCTATGTTCCAGTTCCTTGTCGGAGGCATCGTGACCTTCCCTGGAATGATCACAGAAGCTCCGTCTGCATCTGCAATCATCTCAGCGTGGCTTCCTATTGTATATGCAGGCGCATTCTCCTGCGGGATCGCGTATACGCTCCAGGTTGTCGGGCAGAAATACGTCAGGCCTCAGCATGCAGTCCTTATACTATCGCTTGAGAGCGTATGGGCGGCTGTAGGAGGTGCTATCATCCTTTCAGAGAGGATGAACGGAAGGGAGCTGATCGGCTGCATGCTTGTCTTTGCAGCAGTGATAGCAGCCCAGATACAGCTTCCTACAAGGAAAGCGTGACATAGGTCTTTCCCATCCCACCGTCCTCAGGCCTAGCAAACCTATAGTCCGAGACTTCCCTTCTCTTCTTCAGGTACTCATGTATCCCCTTCTGGAGTATCCCATCGCCATATCCATGGATGATCGAGAATGACGAGAGCGATGAAAGAAGGGAGGCTTCTATCTGGTCGTCTATGCGCCTGATGGCCTCTTCAAGCGTCAGCCCACGGAGATCCATTGTATACTCAGCCTTCTTTCCGCTGCCTGAGAACGCAACGGCAGGCCTTGCCTCTTCCTTTTTCCTTGCCTTTCTCGCCATTGAGCTCCTGATGGTAAGCTTCAGGCCGTTCTCCAATGATACTGTAAGGGATCTGCCGTTCACGGCAAGGACCTTGCCTGGTGTCCTGGCCTCTCCGCAAAGCACATAATCACCAGGAGAGAAGTCTTCATCAGATACATCATCATCCTCTCTGATGAGGGCCTCCTCTTCCTTCTTCTTCTCCTCTATAGAGGCCATGAAATCCTTTGCTTTCCTTATCTTCTCCTTCGTCAGTGTACCTGTCCTTATATCGCTTATCAGGCGCTCAAGCGTACGGCGTGATGAATGAAGATAATCATCGATCTCACGGACCCCGCCCTTCCTCAGTTCATTCTCCTTTGCATCGAGCTCCTTCTCTCTTGCCTCAAGCCCAGCCAGACGGTGATCATAATCCCTGTTCTTCAGCGACAGCTCTGTGATCTTCCTGTCCATCGTCCGCTCTTTTGAGATCAGGGCCTTTATGATAGATGCGCTCGTGGCATCACCGCCGCGGAGCGATGCAGAGGCTTCCTCGATGATCTCACGCGGCATATCCATCCGCTTCGCAGTCGCAAGCGCATGGCTGTCGCCGGGAATCCCTTCAAGGACCCTGTAGGTAGGCATCCCTGACCTCTCGTCGAATTCCATCGAGGCATTGAGCATGCCGTCCTCTGAATATGCAAAGCTCTTCACTGCCGAGTAGTGTGAGGTTATCAGAGTGAGGCCTGCGCGTCCTGAAAGGTATCTGAGGATGGAGACAGAGAGAGCGGAGCCTTCCTCCGGATCCGTCCCGGATCCAAGCTCGTCAAGGATGACAAGGGAGCGGCTGTCGGCCTTGCGTGCTATCCCTGCGATATTCTTCATGTGCGATGAGAATGTGGATGCGGCGTCCAGTATCGACTGTCCATCCCCGATATCCGCATAGAACGATGAGAATACAGGGAAGACAGAGTCACGCGAAGCTGGCACATATCCTGCCATCTGGTACAGAAGGGAGAGAAGCGCAACTGTCTTCATCGTGACAGTCTTTCCTCCGGCGTTCGCTCCGGAGAGGACTACAGCCTTCACATCATCGGAAAGCTCTATGGTTATAGGTACGGCCCTGTCACCTAGGAGCGGATGTCTCGCCTCCTTCAGGGAAAGCGACTTTCCTGACATAGGATGAGCAGCCTTGACCCTCTTTGCCCATAGTGCGAAAGCGTAATGGAAATCAAACTCAACGACCTCTTCAAGCATGAGTGACATTGCGCCAAGCGCATGCCTCACCTTGTCAGAAAGCTCATGGACTATCCTGGCCTTCTCTGCCCTTATACGCTCCTCTGCTATCACGACTTCGTTATTGAGGGCAACGAGCTCAAAAGGCTCGGCAAGCAATGTCGAGCCCGAGGCTGACGAGCCGGAGACATAGACATCCTTCATCCTCTGATCGCTTCTGAATGGGATGACTATGCGCTCATTGCGGTAAAGAGGCTCTGAAAGCTGCATCTGCGCCTTGTTGTCCCTCATGTATGATGTGGAGAACCTCATCCTCTCGCTCTTCGCATCCTCCCTCTTCCGTATAAGAGGCAGGAGCCGTGGATGATCCTCATAGACATTGCCATCCATGTCGATGGATGAGAGTATCTCATCAGAGAGCTCGCTGTACTCTTCAGCCATCCTGCCGCCCTCTTCCTCGAAGACCAGCATTGCTTTATAAGAGCGCAGGAACTCGCCTGCCCTGTGTATGCTCTCACCTGGAAAGTCTGCATGGGTGTGCTCTGCATAGCCGAAGAGATCAGAGATGGAAGGGAAAGGCTCAGGAGCATTGCCTCCTATGAGCGATATATATCTTGCAACTACATCAGAGCGCCTCTCTATCTCGGCTTTGTCAGATGTCAGACGCCCGATCCCGATGCTGTCCCTTCCCTCGGGGGAAAGCGCGAAGCGGCGTATTATATCAAGGACTTTATCAAGCTCTATATCCTTTGCTGTGCGGATGTCTATCACTTCTTGTTCCTCATGAAAAATGGCTTGCGCTCCTCAAGGGATGAGAGGATGCGGAGATAGCTGTCATAGCGTCCTTCATCTATGACACCTTTCTCCACAAGATCGGGGACAATGCAGCCCTGCTCCCCATGATGCAGGCAGCCCGGGTACTGGCATACGGCATCCTTCAGCTCTGGAAAGCTCTCCTTCACGAGTGTGATATCCTCGAACGGAACCTCTATCTCCCTCACGCCAGGAGTATCTATTATCGAGATCCCATCCTTTTCGATGAAAAGCGAATGATTGGTCGTGTGCCGTCCCCTGTTGTACTTGTATGATACCTCACCGGTCCTGAGTTCTGTGCCCATCACAGTGTTGATCAGAGTGGATTTCCCGACACCGCTCTGCCCGACAAACGCAGTGACCCTGCCGCGTATCATCTCCTTGAGCTCATCAATACCTTCCCCTGTGCGCGATGATGCCATAAGAACGCTGAACCCAAGCCTCCTGTAAAGATCAAGGCAGCCCGGGATGTAATCAGGAATCTCATCGTCCGCCTTGTTGAGTATGATGAGTATACCTGCGCCTGATGATGACGCGATGGCCCTGTCGATGAACCTCGGACGGAAGGGAGGGGACGAAGGCGATGCCACTATAGCAGTCAGATCCTGGTTAGCGGCTATAGTCTGATTCAGGTCTCTTTTCGTGTTCCATCTCCTGAAGCAGCTTTTCCTGTCCTCGATCCCGCTTATGAGCGCCTCCGTATCGGAATATGGCTCACCTATCGCTATATCGCCGACAGCTACCGGGCTGTATTCAGCCTCGTCCTTCTTCATGACCTTTCCCTTGATCCTTGCCGTATAAAGCTTTCCGTCCTCAAGGGAATATGCCTGATATATATTGTTTATGGATCTCCTGATCTGGAAGCGCATAGCACGATTATAGAGGAGCGCATCAAAATGAACAAGCAAAGGGGAAACGCATTGACAGAGATGCGAAAAGCCGTGAGCATATCGTTATGTTCCCATTCACGCTATGCAAGGAGCCTGATTGCCAGGCATTCGCGGCAACTGGCAGAGAGTACTGCTACCATCACCTTCCAGACGTCCAGAAGAAAGCGATCCTGGATGAAGTCGTGGGGAAGCTGGAGAACAGCGGAAAGCTCTCTGACCTTTCCCTTGTGAACATCGAGATAAGGGGAATAAAGGAGAGGAAGGGAACAAAGATCAGCGGATGCAACTTCTCCTTTTCCGTATTCGAGGACTGTGATTTCTCAGATGGCCTCATAATATCATCATTCTTCGACTACTGCTTCTTCAGGCGCTGCCGGTTCTCCTCGATGGATATAAGGTATTCTGTGTTCGCAGGCTCGACATTCATCGAATCGACAATCTATGACTCGACAGTGATACACAACAACTTCATGGGCATAGATGCCCTCAGGTCATCATTCTCCGGGAATGACTTCTACTTCTCGAACTTCTCGCTTTCACGCATCGTGGACACAGATATGGAGGACTGCAACCTCAAACGTACGAACTTCAGGGGATCCATAACGCGCAATGTGTCATTGAGATATTCAAATCCGGAAGAGGCATTCTTCCGCAATGAGGAGCCATACCAATGAGGATATACGCGCACTTCTCGACGGAAAACCTGGCCAATGTCTATGTTGTCGCCGATGAGGATGGCAATGGCGTGGTGATAGATCCTGCATATATAGACAAGGAGCTCCTTGAGATAATCGAGGACAGGGGGATATCAATAAAGGCCGTGCTTATCACGCACCGCCATGAAAGCCATACTGCGGGCGTCGGAACGCTGAAGAAGATCTATTCCTTCGACATCTACGCGGCAAACAGCGAGATCGAAGGATTCCAGACAAGGACTGTGCATGATGGCGACAGGATAAGGATCGGAGATCTTGATATAGAGGCGCTTCTTGTCCCAGGCCACTCGATCGACAGCATCGTGTACAGGATCGACTATGCGATATTCACAGGAGACACGCTGTTCTCAGGCACCGTGGCCGATACCAAAGGCTACATAGAGAAAAGCTTGCTGCTGAAGAGCATCAGGAGACAGCTGATGACGCTTCCAGATGCGACTATCATATATCCTGGCCATGGCCCGATATCCAAGATAAGGATAGAGAGGATGTATAATGTCGATCTACTTGAAAGCGCCGGCCGCTTCAGATAGGCCAAGGCATGAAAGCGTATCGATGAAACGTGCAGGCAGGGGCGCATGGAACGTCATCTCCTCACCGCTTTTTGGATGGGAAATGGTGAGCGAGCAAGAATGCAGCATCAGCGTGGCATCAGGAAAAGACTTGTCACGGGATGAGTATATGGGATCTCCAAGGACTGGATGCCCGATAGATGAGAGATGGACCCTGATCTGATGCGTGCGCCCTGTATATATGCGCACGGAGAGAAGCGAATAACGGTTGTCCGACGCAACAACGGAAAGCTCAGTGACAGCGCTCTTCCCCCTTCCCTCCCTTGTGACCATGTACCTCTTCCTGTCCCTTGGATCTCTTTCAAGCGGCGCATCGATAATCTGGCGCGATCTCGTGAAGGAACCCTTCGCGATAGCCGCATAACGCTTGACTGCCGCATGTGAGGCGAACTCCTGCTGAAGCACATGGTGGCTCTCTATATTGCGAGCTATTATCATCACCCCGGAAGTATCCTTGTCAAGCCGATGCACTATCCCTGGCCTGGTATCATCATCAGAGGTCGAGAAATCCGAGCCGTAGCGAGAGAGAAGCGCATTGGCAAGCGTGCCGGAATATACACCAGCACCTGGATGCACTACCATCCCCTGCGCCTTGTCTATAACGAGGATGTCATCATCCTCATAGATCACAGATAGAGGTATATCCTCAGCCTCAAGGCCTTCGAACACCTCTTCGTCCCACTCGACTTCAACCTCATCGCCGATCTCCACCTTCTGGCTCTTCTTCGCCTTGCTTCCATTCACCCTTATCAAGGCAGACGGATAGGAGAACGCAGGACGAGGCACGATGCCTGACTCTGACGCGACCTTGTCAACACGCCCGGCAGCATCAGCGATGAAACGTTCACAGTGATGCCTAACCATCAGAGAACCTGCCGATCAGCCAGTCAGTAAGGGCGATGACAAGCGAAAGCCCTGCAGCGATCCCTGCCTCGATCAGCACCTCCTGATAAGTCTCGGAAGGAGTAGGCATGCCGAACTGCTTCCCGAGGGCATATACGCCCATGGCAACAGGGAATGTGATGACAAGCGAGCCGAAGAATATAGACTCCGCCCTCCTGAGCTCATAGGACCATATGGGGAACTCATCCTCCTCATACGGCACATACTCATACTCAATCGGATCCGAGAAGACAGGAGGGATAGCCATGAGTATGATAAGGACAACAGCGATCACCTTCCTCATGCGCGCTCCCCGAATATAGCAGTGCCTATCCGGACCTCAGTAGATCCGCACTCTATCGCTGTCCTCCAGTCCGCAGACATGCCCATCGAGAGTGTATCAACAGAAGGAGATATAGCCTTCATCTTCTCGAACACGCTCCTTGCATAGGAGAAAGCCGCCCTGTTCTTCCCCTCATCAAAGCCAAGAGGTCCGACTGTCATCATCCCCCTGAGCGCTATATGGGGGCATGACGATATGATGAAAGATGCAGCTTCAAGGATCTCATGTTCGCTGCGGAACCCTGCCTTCTGCTCCTCTCCGCCGCTGTTTATCTCAAGCAGCACCTCTATTGTCTTCCCGCATGCCGCGGCCTTAGCCTCTATCTTCTCTATCAGCGGTATGCTGTCAACACTCTCGATCCTGTCTGAAAGCTCAACAGCCTTCTTCACCTTGTTCCGCTGGAGCTGCCCTATCAGATACACCTTCATCCCTTCCGGCCTGTCCTCCGGAAGAGGGAACTTCGATGCAAGCTCCTGCACCCTGTTCTCTCCGAAGATCCTTGCCCCTTCGGCATAGGCCTCAAGGACAGCGGAATAAGGATGCGTCTTCGATACTGCGACAAGGACAGCGCCGCTCCCTGCTACCTCCCTGGAAACCTCTGCATATCCTGTCATCTGTTACCTCTCAGCTTCGCGATATTCTCATCATCAATAGCCTTCATCTCAGCCTTGTACCTTTCCTTCAGCTCCTTGCGTGCCTTTGCCCACTCGCCGATTATGCCAAGCTGGTAGCTTATCTCCTTGCTCCTTGATGTGATGGACGGGTTGGAGCGCACGATATGGCCCATGCGGAGTACAAAGCTCGTCCTCGCCTTCTCAAGCTCGCTCTCGAACCTGCGGCTGAGCTCATCCGCAAGATCCTTGCTGCCTGATGCGATAAGCTCTGATATCCTCGCCTCCATCTCCTTTCTGTAGGCACGGAACCTGCGCAGCCCCTCCTTGAAGGACGCCATCTTGATCACCGAGAACGTGGCATCCACTGAAAGCACGATCGCGATGAACATCGCCACGGTATGAAGATACGCCAGAGGGATATCATGGACTATCCTCGACATGAATGGCTGCACGATATATTCGGCGACAAGCCCCATTATGCCGAAAAGCGTTGAATTCAGAAGGCATACCCTGCCGTTGATGTTCACCTTCATCCATGAGTAGTCCCATAGCTTTAAGGAGAACAGAGTCTCAAGAAGCCAGGACGTGAAGTACTCAAGGATGGACGTAAGCAGGAACGCGCATACGAAAACCGCCACTGGATAAGCGGACAATGGATCAAGGAATATGACGACGATAAGGCCGCCGAATCCATAGATCGGAAGCCATGGCCCGTAAAGGAAACCTCTGTTGACAAGCCGCTTCTGCCCGATAGAGCAGTAAATGACCTCAGAGATATAGCCAAGGAACGAATATACAAGAAAGTAGACTACAAGACGATCAATCATATGCCCTCTCCTGCAGAGTAGCAGAAAAAGGCAAAGTTAGGAACATAGGAATGCAGGGCCTGCCGCAAAGATAGCCCATGCCCCTCTCGGGGGCAAGGCTTTCAAGCGTTCCTGCCCTTGTTTGAGTATCCTGTCGGAGGCGGCCAATGATAGCCACGCTGGTTGTACAGGCCGAAATCAGGAGATGATGATCTCTCTGGAGGCGCAAAGCCCTTGAAGCGTCCATCTGAGATCCACGAAAGATCCGAGCCATACAGGTTTCTGGCCAGCTCTCCCTTCAATTCCTCGAGCACAGGAAGCAGCGATGGATCTGAAGAGAGATCATGAGCCTCCCCTCTATCATTCTCCATATCAAAAAGCTGGAAGACATTGCCGCATGGATAGTATATGAGCTTGTACTTCCCGCTGCGGATCATCCTGGTTGCCTTGACGCCTTCGCCTACCTCACCGTATATGAAGTCCCTGCCGCCATCGCGGAATATAGGCATACCATCCATCTCCGGCACATCATCAATGCCGCACAGGTCAAGGAGCGTCGGCATCACGTCTGCAATAGAGCAGAGCTTCTTCTCAAAGCCTCTGTTCCTGTATTCCTGCATCGGAGTCCCGGAGAAAATCATCGGGACAAAGGACGAGCCTTCATAGAAAAGCCTCTTTGCAACCATCCCATGATCGAAGAGCATATCGCCATGATCGCTCATGAAGACGATTATGGTATCGTCAAGCATGCTAAGCTCGCGGAGCGTCCCGATCAGCATCCTTATGCTGTAGTCGATGTGGGTGCACTGGGCCATGAAAGCCTTCCTTGCCTCCCTGACTTCATGCTCCGTATACGAGGATGCCATCTTGCGCATCTCCCTGATTATCCAATGCTCTTCCCAGTCATCCTGATAGCATGGGTCAGGCTCGACATCGCGGTACTTATCGAGGAATGTGCTCAGAGGAACAAGGGGAGGATGCGGATACTGATACGACACGAAGAAGAATCCGGGACGTGTGGGATCATGCCTCATCATCTCCTTCATCATCATCCTTGTGACCCAGCTTGTCTCATGAGCGCACTCTGGAAGATGCCATGGACGGGTATAATATGTGTTGTTGCCCATCCCGTGCATGAACTGCTCACCTGTATACCCATGCTCTCCGAGCCATATCTGGTAGTCATCAGTCACGCCGAACTCATAGCGGGCCTCTTCCGTTATCATTGCCTCCTCAAAGCCTATGCGGTCACGCTGAGGATAGACATGAAGCTTGCCGACAGCAGCTGTCTGGTAGCCAGCATCACGGAAGACAGAGGCAAGAGTCGGCACATCAGGCATCACAAGCCTGTCCGAATAGACCCTGTCTCCATGGTGCCTTGGAGAAAGGCCTGTCATCAATGAGCGCCTCGCAGGTATACATACAGGGCATTCGCTGTAGGAGTTCTCCATACATATACCCTCGCGAGCGAGGAAATCTATCGTAGGCGTCATGATATCATGCCGCCCGGAGTGGCCGAAAAGATATCCCGGCCACTCATCGACGCAGATGAAAAGAACGTTCTTCCTATCCATACAGCCGCCTTATATCAAGCCAAGCGCGGAGGGAAGCCAGAGGGAGAGCCCAGGTATGTACGTCAGCATCATAAGGACAATGAACATGACGACAAGCAATGGGAATACAGCCTTTGTCAGCTTCTCTATGGATATCCCTGATATTCCGCTTCCGACGAACAGCACTCCACCTACCGGCGGGGTTATAAGGCCAATGCCGCAGTTGAGGATGAGGATCATACCGAACTGGATAAGGCTTACGTCGATTGCATTGAGGATAGGGACAAGTATCGGCGTGACTATGACGATGATCGAGGCCATTCCAAGGATCATGCCAAGAAGGAGGATTATGATATTGATCAGGAGAAGAAGAAGGATCTTGCTCTGCGTAACAGCCAGAAGCCCTTCAACGACCATCTGAGGAATGTTCAGATACGCTATGCAGTAGCCGAACGGGCCAGATGCCGCGATGAGCAGAAGTATCGGGGCAAGGGTCTTTATGCTGTTCATCATCATCGGGAACAGCTCCTTCCACTTCATCTCCTTATACACGAATATCGAGACAAGGACCGAATATATGACAGCGACGGCAGCGCTCTCGGTCGCAGTGAAGAATCCTGAGACGACACCTACAAGGACGATGAGGATCGTTCCGACTCCCCAGATCGAGGACCAGATCGCCTTGAGCAGGTTCTTGACAGAGAACGGAGTACCCTTAGGATAGTTCCTCTTCACGGAGATTATGTAGCAGTAGATCATGAACGCAATAGCGAGAAGGACGCCAGGCACGATTCCCGCCATGAAGAGAGCGCTCACGGACAAGCCTCCTGCGGCCATTGAGTATATGATCATATTATGAGAAGGAGGGATGAGCATCCCCTCTACGGAGCTGGACATCGTTATGGCTGTGGCGAAGTCCTTGTCATATCCGTTCTTCTCCATCATCGGGATGACGATAGGCCCAAGCGAGGCGCAGTCAGCTGTCGCAGATCCGGATACGCCGCCGAAAAGGAGGCTGTCGCAGCAGTTGACCATCGCAAGCCCTCCCCTCATCCAGCCGACAGCGGCATCCGCCAGCTGCACCAGGCGATCGCTGATGCCGCCTTTCGCCATGATATCTCCGGCGAAGATGAAGAACGGGATAGCCAGGAACGTGAAGCCATCGATGCCATCAACGAGCTGGCTTATGACCATGATCGGGGGCATCCCCATATATATGAACGCGAATATGGAAGCGCCGATCATCGCATAGGAGATATGGGCCCCCAGGAATATCATCAGGAAGAAGCTGCCTAGAAGGACAGCAATAGCACCAGCATCAAGCATCAGAAGCCTCCTTTTATGAATCTGCCTATCGTCATGAAAAGGCCATATACCCCACCGACCACTATTGATATGTAGTTCAGTGACTGCGGCCATCCAGTAGCCGACATCCTTGCCATCGAAGTCATGGAAGAAAGACTAATGCCGTAGTAGATCCAATATACGTTCACAAACAGCAGAAGCACATAAGCGAGGACCTTCAGGACCTTCTGCGCCTTCGGCGGGAACATATCGACGAATATGCTCATGTTTGCGTGCTTGTTGTCATATATACCGTATCCAGCGCTTGCAAAGCAAAGCCAGACAAGGCAGAGGACAGCAAGCTCCTGCGTCCATCTGGGCTGCCTGACAAAATGCGCGAAGCGGCCGATTACGCCATATGTGACGGAGAAAATCATGACAGCGAAGATCAATGCACCGAAAGCAAGCATGGCTTTCGTGAACATTGCGGCAAACTTATCGTATTTCTGAGCGATCTCAGAACGTGTGATACTCATTTAAGCTCCTTGTTAAAGCATGGCGCCGGAACCGGCGCCATATCGAAAGCCCATCAGCGGGCAGCGTCTATCTGCGCGATTATCTCAGCGTATTCCTCGCCGTACTTGTCATAGACGGAAGCGCAGGCATCCTTCCATTCAGCGACGTCAACTTCAGTCACCTTGACGCCGGCATCCACGATCTGCTGCATGTAATCAGCATCTGCCGCATCGGAGATTTCCTCAAAATATGGGACTGTCTCATTGAAGCACTCCTGGATAAGCGCCCTGTCCTCTTCGGAAAGCCTGTTCCACACCACTTCTGAGAAGAGGATGAGATTAGGGCTTATCTCATGCTGGTCAAGGACATAGTACTTCGCGATCTCTGGATATGCGTTGGTCACGTATCCGGAAAGAGGCTGCTCCGCACCATCAACGATGCCGGACTGCAATGCAGTGAAAAGCTCAGAGAAGTCAACAGCCTGCGCAGTTGCGCCAAGAGCCTCGATCGCATCGTAATAGACAGCGCCTTCCTGGCACCTGATCAAGAGGCCCTGCATGTCAGATGGATGCTGCACGTCCTTATCAGTGAAGAAGTAATTCCTTGCAGATTCCTGATATGCTCCAAGGCACACGATCCTTGTCCCTGCTTCCTGGACGTAATCAAACAAAGCACGTCCATCCTCGCTCTTCTCAAAGCGTCTGGCATGCTCAACTGAATCAAAGAGATATGGGAGAGAGAACACGCGAAGCAGAGGTGCGCCATAGTCAGCGATTACACCGCCCATGAGCATTGCCGCGTCTATTGTTCCTGTCTGGAGGCCCTGTACAGTGCTTGGCTTGCTGCCAAGTACCCCGCTGTAATAGAGCTGGAACTTCATCCGGCCGCCGCTCTTCTCTTCCAATAGATCGCTGAACCTCTGTATACCCATAGAAAGCGGGTGGCTCTGGCCATTCTGAAGCGCGAAGCGGAAGACAATCTGCTCATTGCCGGAAGAAGATGACTCCTTGCCGCCACCTGCAAAGACAGTCTGCGCTGCAAGCATCATGAATACAGCGAGAACTACAAAAGCAACATACCATTTACCTTTCATGGCATTCCTCCTTTCCTTACAGGGATAAGTCTAGTGGCTGCCAATTCAAAGTGTTATGTCAGAAAATTACGAAAACTAGGACGATATCGACTTATCGGATACCTTTTTAGCATCTTTCGGAGGATATCCCTTGATTCTCTTGAAGCATCTGCCGAAGTATGCAGGATCCTGGAATCCAACGGCAAAAGCAGCTTCCGAGACATTCATGCCATTGAGAATGAGCCCTTCAGCCTTGTCGATGCGGTACTTTATCAGATACTCCACGACACCGCACCCGAATTCCTTCCTGAAGGCTCTTCCTATGTAGGATTTATCCATGCCGAGATCATCGGCGATCTCCTGAAGCGATATCTGCCTGGCATAGTTTCCCTCTATGAGCTCATACACCTTCTGGGCCGTGTTCTTGTTGCCGTAGCTCGCCCTTCCCTTCCAGTACTCACCGATGAATCTTCCTATACATTCCTTGAAAGTGCCTATTGAATATGGCTTCAGGATATAGTCAAAGACGTTCTTCCTGATCGACTGCCTGAGGTACTCATAATCGGAATACGCTGTGACCATCACTATGCGCGCTTCAGGGCGAAGCATGTTCACCTTGTCTATGAAGTCCACGCCGTTCACATCAGGAAGGTTCACGTCAAGCATGACGAGATCGCAGTGATTCCTGCCAAGGTATATCTCTGCGCTGCGGCCATCGGAGGCAAGCCCGACGTATGTGAACTCTGCAGGGAACAGCATCCTGAAAAGCTTCTCAAGGGCAATACGCTCTATGGGATTATCCTCAACGATCAGAACTCTCACCAGCTTCCTCCTCCGGGAACTTCAGGATGACCTGGGTATAGCTGCCTGCGACGCTGCTGACATCTATAAGCCCTTTTCTGCCATACTGCAGCTCCAGCCTTCTGCGTATATTATTCAGCCCTATTCCCTTCGTATTGCTCTCAAGGGCCTTCCCGATGTCCTCGATCCCGACTCCATCATCCTTTATGGCTATCTCCGCCATGCCGTCATGATGCAAGACGGAAATCATTATCGAAATAGCCTTCCTGTCCCTTCCGAAACCATGCTTCAGGGAGTTCTCGACAACTGGCTGTATGCACATCGGGACGATAAGGCAGGAATCCATCTCATCCTTCTGAACGCCGCCATCATAGGTTATCGAGAAATCAACACTCTCATCATGGGACATCTTATACAACTTTATATAAGTCTCAACAATCGATAGCTCATCCGAGAGGCATACGCAATGCTCCTTGTTGTAGAGGCTGTATCGCAGTATCTTTCCCGTGCACTCGACCATATCAAGGACCTGGGATGGCTCCTTCACAAGTACAGCCATGCCTATCTGCGTGAGGGAGTTGAACAGGAAATGTGGGTTTATCTGTGAACGTAGCATATCCATCTCAGCGGATATAAGCAGCCTGCGTCCTGTCTCGTTCTTGAGCTTCTCATCCAGAAGGTTCTTCTCCACCTCCGCCTTGCTCTGTATCTGCTGGAAATAGTCAGAAAGCCTGTGCTTGAGCCTGTTTATACCGATGAACAGCCTCCTGAATTCCTCGAATCTGCCGCTTTGGAGATTAGGGACATCCCAAGACCCCTGGCCTATGGCATCCAGATTCCGTATGGCCTTGCCTATCGCATCACGTATGGACATGCCGAAGAGGAAGTACAGGCCGCTTATCAGTATTGAGACAAAAGCGATGAATGAGAATGACAGAGCTGCAGCCCTTGTGCTCCTGCTCTGTATCTCGGAGTAGCGCTCAAGCTCTATCTCCATCTGGTTCTTGTACAGCTCAAGCACTTCCTCCGTATGGCGCTCTATGCCGACATCCACGTAGCGCCTGCCCCGGTACAGCTCCACAGGATCGGGCATATCGCCGATGACCTCCCGCTGATAGACATTGAAGGACTGAAGGCGGCGAAGCACATTAAGCGTCTCCTCATCTTCATCGTAGGCATCAAGAAAGCTGTCTATCGCGGATGAAAGGGCCTCGGAGGCCCTGATATACTGCATATACCCATCCATTCCCTCGGTGATTATATCCAGAGAGCTCGAGACTTCCATCATGGCCATGAATATGCTGTTCCAATGACCTGAATAGTCCATAAGCATATTCGAGCTGTCAAACTGCTTGGAGAGATTTACGGAAAGGAACAGGAACAAGGCGATAACCAGTACCAGGAACATCACACCCATGAAGGCTATGAAATGCCCTATGCTCATAGATTTTGAAAGTCTCATTGCCAGATTATAGCAATAAATGCAGGAAGCTCACAGGAATCTTGCATCAGCTTGCGCATATGGCTATCATCACGTGGGGGCATCATGAAAGGTTTTCTTAGAAAAGAGATCGTCTTTGTCATATCCGCAGCCGCTGCCGTCATCTCATCGTTCTTCAATCCGCCATCAGAGGCATGGCTTGATGCGATAGACTTCAGGACACTCGCTATGCTCTTTTCCCTCATGGGGATATCCGAAGGGCTGAAGTCGTCGGGATTCTTTGACTCGATCGCTGGGATAATGATGAGGAAGGCTAAGGGAACGAGGACGCTATCATTTGCACTCATAGCCATAGTGTTCCTTTCATCGATGCTGTTCACCAATGACGTATCGCTGCTGATGTTCGTGCCTTTCTCTGCGATGCTTCTGGACAAGGCAGGAGCTGATGAGGACTACATAATAAAGGTAGTGGTGCTTGAGACAATAAGCGCGAACCTGGGCTCAATGACAATGCCTGTCGGCAATCCTCAGAATCTCTATATATGCTCATTCTTCGGTGTCGGAGCCGGTCCGTTCTTCTCTACTATCCTGCCTTACTCGGTGCTTTCAGCGCTATTGATCGCGATCCTATCCGCCCTGCTGCTGTCTAAGAGCCATGACGTGCAGGAAGATGAACGAGGGACAAGGAAGATAGACAGGACAAGGACGCTTATCTATCTCTGCTTCCTCGCAGCTGCTCTCCTCTCCGTATTCCGCATAATAAGCTGGAAGCTTCTCTTTGCAGCTGAGATCGCAGCGCTTCTCATGATAGACAGGTCAATATTCCGAAGAATAGACTATATACTCCTGCTGACATTCATCGCATTCTTCATATTCAGCGAGAACATCAGGAACATCGAAGGTATCAGGCACTTGATAGAGAATCCGATGAAAGCCCATCCCATTGCTGTCTCGGCATCTGTGTCCCAGGTCATAAGCAATGTTCCCGCAGCGATACTGCTCTCATCGTTCGCAGAGAGCTTCGAAGGCGTGCTCGTGGGAACCAACATCGGCGGGCTTGGCACCCCGATAGCATCCCTTGCATCCCTTATATCGATGAAGATCTATTACAGGCGAGAAAGAGGAAGGAAGGGAAAGTATATGGCGGCATTCCTCTCTCTCAACCTGCTGCTTCTCTCAGCACTCGCGCTCTTTGCATCCATCATCGGGTGATGATCAGAACCAGCACTCCGACTCTGAGTACGGGCGGAAGAATATACGGCCATTATCCTCTGCCCTTTTTGCCTGATGGAATTTGAACAGCATCCCATCACCTGTCCTTCCGAGAATCTCGATCTTGCCTGAAGGATGCGACATGACATAGCGCAGTGCCTTCGCTGGTCCGCTCATAAGAGACTTCGCATCATCGATGATACTGCAGCCTCTTGCCATCGGTACCTGGAACTGGTTGCGCACCCCCTCCACCGGCCTGCACTGGAATATGTAATATGGAGACACGCTGCATGATACAAGGCCGTTCATCAGCTCTGCCAGCGTATCCTTGTCATCATTGACCCCGCGCAGAAGCACAGTCTGGTTCCGTATGGTGCATCCGGCGCCGCGCAGCTCAGCGACAGCAGCCATCGCTTCCTTTGTAAGCTCCCGCGGATGGTTGAACTGCGTTACGATGATGACAGGCTTGATCCTGCATGCGTCGCTGAGGATGGAGAGAAGCTCGCCATCATCCTCAGTGATCCGGCAAGGGAATGTGACAGGCGTGCGCGTGCCGAAGCGGATGAAGCTGACTGTCGGTATAGCCATGAATGTCTCAAGGTATCTTCTGATGACTTCATCAGAGTTGAGGAAGGCATCGCCGCCAGATATAAGCACATTATTGATCTCAGGGTGGCTTCTTGCATATCCAGCCATCTCTGGCAGCTTCTCGGCGATCTCCTCCGATGAAAGCCCGACAAGGCGCTTGCGGAAGCAATGCCTGCAGTACATAGCACAGAGGTTTGTGGACAATATAAGCGCAGTCTGGCTGTATTTATGCTGCATTCCCTGCACGACAGTGTTGTCAGCCTCGCCGGATGTATCCTTCTCCCCACCTTCAGAGAACTCAAGGAAGCCTGGAATGCTCATCTTCCTTATCGGGTCATGCGGATCCTGCCGGTCAATCAGCGAAAGATAGTATTCAGGCACGCATATCGGATATTTCCTCTCGATGGCCCTGAGCTTTTCCGCTTCTTCTTCGGGAATGCCCAGCCTATCCTTCAGCTCATCGACGCTCCTGCAGCACTGTGCAAGCTTTCTCTGCCACTTCTTCACGGCGCACCTCCTATGTACAGTCTTATCCCACAATGCCTCCTTTGTGTGATCACATTATACCATAGCCCTGGAACGCCATAAGAATACCCCCTCTTCCGAGGGGGCTGTATAGACAAGAGGCTGGATCAATAAGCTGCGTTGAGCCATTCGATTCCATCGATCTGCACAGTGAAGTACGGAGCGGACTGGAATACTGATTCATGGAATGCGCCATCATAGACAGCCTCTTCGGAATCAGCAGTGAAGTCTCCGTCTGTATCAAGTGCGAATGCGTGTGTAAGCTCTTCTCCGCCGACTGTGAATGTGCTTGTATCGAATACCTGGATAGAGCCATCAGCAAGGCCTGCCTCGACCTCTGCGATCTTCTCGGCTGTTCCAGGTGCCGCGATAGCCTCATTGAGAGCTGTCATGACAACAGCGCCTTCAGACATGCCCTTGCACCAGTCCTGAGGGATCTCCTCTCCTTCCACATAAGCCTTGATAGCCTCATAGAAGTAGATGCCCCAGTCAATCCTCGTCGAGATGAGGGAAGCGTTAGGTGCGATACCTGTCATGTCATTGTTGTATCCTGTATGGAAGACTCCGCGTGACTGCGCTGCAGTTGCAGGAGTGGTGTTGTCTGAATGCTGGGAGATCATCACGCAGCCCTGGTCTGCAAGAGCGAGAGCAGCATCGGACTCAGCTGTGGCATCTGACCATGAACCTACGAATGATACCTTCATAGTCACAGACGGGCATACGGACTTCGCGCCAAGATAGTACGCTGTGAATCCTGAGATAACCTCTGCAAATGAGTATGCGCCTACATATCCGATCACAGCCTCTTCAGGAGTGATGGTCCCTTCATCGATCATCTGCTGCATCTTCATGCCCGCAACGACACCGGCTATGTATCTGCCCTCATAGATATCAGCAAAGGCATTGTGGGTGTTGTCGCGTCCGTCAAATGCAGATGCGCAGTTCGTGCAGCTTACGAACTCGATATCAGGATATTCATCGACTACCTCAAGCATGAAAGGCTCGAAACCGTAGCTGTTGTTGAAGATGATCTGGCATCCTTCCTCAGCAGCCTCGATGTTCGCATCGGTGCATGTGGCGTCCTCCCCGATATTGAACTTCGTCACCCACTCAACATTGATGCCATCGGCCTTGAGCATCTCTGTAGCCTCATCACGGCCTCTGATGAAGTTGTAGGTATAGCCCTGGTCATTCTCATCACCGATGCAGAGAAGGCCGACCTTTACTGTATTCGGATCGGCAGGAGCTGCGCTCTCGGCGTTGCCTGAGGCAAAGGCCATGCCTGCCAGGAACACAAGGGCAATCAGAACAAACGAAATCTTTTTCATAAGCTCTCCTTTTGGAGTCTCATTGGAGAAACCCCAGTTCAATTCTATCAGACCTTTCACGATTCTGAAAGGGAAAATCCAACGTACATAAACACTTACCGCTCTTCTCTGAAATAATTTATACCCAGGGACGCAGGTGGCTGCTTATCACGGCTGTTCTTCATGCTGGTGAGTATCAGGACGATGACGGTGACGATGTAAGGGAGGATCTTGTAGATTTCAGTAGGTATGAAAGGTATGGACACCCTCAGGTACATTATCATCATGGCACCGAAAAGAACTGAACCCCATATCGCGTTAAGCGGCCTCCATATGCAGAAGATGACGAGAGCCACGGCAAGCCAGCCAACGCCTGAAAGCCCTTCATGGTTCCATACGCATCCAGCTGTCGTCATGATATACACCATGCCTCCGATTGCGGAGATACCGCCGCCTATCACAGTTGCAAGATACTTGTATTCAGTGATGTTTATCCCCGCAGCATCCGAGGTCGCAGGAGACTCGCCAACAGCTGTGAGGTACATTCCATAACGGGTTTTCTTCAGGAAAAGGTACATCAGCACCGCGGCAGCGACGGCAAGGTAGAAGAACACGGTATGGGAGAAGAAGATGCGGCCTATCACAGGGATATCTATCAGGGCCTTGGGGAATATGGATGCGGAGAACGCCTCCTTGAGGTTATTGCCAAGCGCGACGTACCCGCCCTCGCTGACTCTCATGAACTCACCCACGAACTGGCCAATGCCAGTGCCGAATATCGAGAGGGCAAGACCTGTTACATTCTGGTTGGCCCTGAGCGTGATAGTAAGGAAGCTGTATATTGCAGATGCCGCAGCACCAGCTGCGAAAGCGGCAGCAATGGCAATGACAATCGCAAGAGGCCCGCTTGCCGCAGCACCGGCCGCCTTCTCATAATAGAAAGCCCCGGCGAGCCCGAACGCACCGCCCATGTACATTATGCCCTCAACGCCAAGATTGAGATTGCCTGCCTTTTCCGTAAGGATCTCACCAAGCGTGCCATACATCAGCACGGTACCGAATGTGACAGCTGCAACTATCAGGGTGATTATCGTGGTCATGGCCTTGCCTCCTTCTTGCCGCCATGCCTGAAAATAAGGCGGTAATTGATGAAGAACTCACTGCTGAGCATGCAGAAAAGAAGTATCCCGGTGATGATATCCGCAATCGAGGCTGGTATCTGCATCCTTGTCTGCAGCGTGTTCGCGCCTTTCTCAAGCACAGCCAGCATCATGGATATGGCAATCATCGCGAACGAATTGAGCTGGGAAAGCCATGCGATGGAAATCGATGTGAACCCTACCCCATTCGCAACTCCCTTATAAAGCGTGAAGTTGGCGCCTGACACGATCATGAAGCCGACTATGCCGCTTATCGCGCCTGATATGAACATCGTGCGCATCATGATCCATCCTACGTTCATCCCCGCATAACGGGCAGTATTCACCGAATCACCTATGACAGCTATCTCATAGCCTTGCTTCGTCTTGTTCATGTACACATACATCAGGAGGACAAGCACCAAGGCTATTATCCAGCCGCAGTGGACACCAAGGACCGTCGGGAGACGGGCATTGTCGCTGAACATCGGTATCAGCTGAGAGCCCTTCCGCCCTTCCCATGGCCCGCCCTGCAGCCATGCGACTATGCCGATCGCGATATAGTTCATCATAAGCGTGAAGAGCGTCTCGTTAGTGTTCCACTTCGCCTTGAAGAACGCGGGGATAAGCGCCCACAGCCCTCCTGCGGCAGCACCCGATATGAACATGATGGCAAGAAGGGGCACATGAGGGATCCTGTCGGACCAGAAAAGGGCAAAGTATGTAGCGAAGACAGCGCCCATCGTTATCTGCCCCTCGGCTCCTATGTTCCAGAACCGCATCTTGAAGCATGGGGCGATAGCAAGCGCACAGCACAGGAGCGGAACGGCGATCTTCACCGTCTGCCTGAAATATATCGGGCGAGAAAGCGATCCCTGTATGATCACGCCATAGGCGGAAAAGGGATTGTTGCCAGTGAGGAGAATCGGAACGAAGCCAAGGATCAGGGCGATCACGATAGAGCCGACCCTGATCATCCAGATCTTCTTCCGATCCATATCAGTACGCTTGGCAAGCCTTATCAAAGGAGTTCTGGTATCTGCGTTCATCCTATGCCTCCTCCGTGCGGTATTCGGTCATCATCAGCCCTATCTCCTCCTTGGTTGCATGCCTGGCGTCAACCACGCAGGCAACCTGCCCGCCGCAGAGGACAAGGATCCTGTCCGCAAGCTCAAGAAGGACATCCAGGTCCTCGCCTACATAAAGCACAGCAACACCCTGCATCTTCTGCTCTGTAAGGAGGTTGTATATCGTATATGATGTGTTTATATCGAGGCCTCGGACAGCGTATGCAGTCATCAGCACAGATGGCTGGAGGGATATCTCCCTGCCTACCAGTACCTTCTGCACGTTTCCTCCTGAAAGCCTCCGCACGGGATAATCAATGCCAGGGGTCACGACATCAAGCTCTTCCAGCACCTTGTTTGCCAGGGCCTGCGGATCCTTCTTCTTCAGCAGCGCTCCCCGGCCGTTCTTCCAGGAACGGAGCATCATGTTGCCTGTCATCCCCATAGAGCCTACAAGGCCCATGCCAAGGCGGTCTTCCGGGACGAAAGCCATGCCGACACCCGCCGCTCTTATCTTCTTCGGGCTTTTCCCGACAAGCTCGAGCTCGCTTCCGTCATCATCGACAATGCGTATGCTGCCTTCCTTTACCGGATAGAGCCCTGCTATAGCCTCAAGGAGCTCCTTCTGACCCGATCCTGATATGCCGGCAACGCCAAGTATCTCCCCTGTATACGCTGTGAATGTGACATCATCAAGCCGCTTGACGCCCTCGTCATCCATGCAGGTAAGGTTCTCCACGATGAGCTTTTTCTGAGGATTGTCATATACAGGCCTGTCTATGTTGAGCGATACGGCATGGCCGACCATCATATTCGTCAGATCCTGCGGATTTGTCTCAGAAGTCCTCACGGTCCCGATATACTTCCCCTTTCGAAGGACGGCAACCTTGTCGGATACTTCCATCACCTCATGGAGCTTATGTGTGATTATGACTATTGCCTTGCCATCTGCCTTCATGTTCCTGAGCACCTGGAAAAGCTTCTGCGTCTCCTGCGGCGTGAGGACAGCTGTCGGCTCATCGAGGATCAGGATATCGGCACCGCGGTAGAGGACCTTGACGATCTCGACAGTCTGCTTCTGCGATACTGACATATCATAGACCTTCATCACAGGATCTATCTCAAAGCCATACCTCCGGCAGATCTCCGCAACCTTCGCATTCGCCGCATCAAGATCAAGCCTGCCATCATCCAGGCCAAGTATGACATTCTGTGCTGCGGTGAATACCTCTATAAGCTTGTAGTGCTGGTGTATCATGCCTATGCCATACTCAAAGGCCTGGCGGGGAGAATGGATATATATCAGCTTGCCATCCTCATATATCTCGCCCTCATCAGGCTGATAGATTCCCGAGAGCATGTTCATAAGCGTCGTCTTTCCGCTGCCGTTCTCGCCAAGCAAGGCGAGTATCTCGCCTCTCTGGATATCCAGATTGATCGCATCATTGGCTACAACCTGGCCAAACCGCTTTGTGATACCTCTCATTTCGATTGCGCATTTATTTTCCAAGGCCGCACCTCTCGATACATCAATATTAGCATAAGATGTGACAGTGAAAAGAAAAATGAGGGTTAAAATCTAAAAATTGTCTGATTTTCGCTACTGTGTACGGAAAAGGCTTCCCAAAACCGGGAAGCCTGTATGGAAAAACTTCATGGGGTGGCTGGTTTTTCGTATCTGCCGATAGCGACATTCTCGCCATCGATCGTGAGGGAATATTCAGGGAAGCTGAAATAATCGTCATCCATGGCGTTTATGGTGCCTTTGAATGAAGCTTCATGGACATCGCCGTCAAGTGAATATGATCCGCCTATGCTGCCAGTGAAGGTGAACATATCATCATCCCGTACCTCTTTTTCCTCCATCTCAGCCACAACAGAGATATCCGAAAGCTCTATGGTCATGTTGTCCTCGCTCTCACGGAATCCTTTTATGGACATGTTCACTGACGCCCTCACATCATCATCTCCCCTCTTCGTGAAGCTGTAGCTGCCGCTTGCCGTTCCGCCTCTTGATATAGGCAGGCTGAAATGCTCTATCGATGCGGCTGTGAC
>CASFMA010000073.1 GCA_949295675.1 uncultured Spirochaetales bacterium
ACGACAAGAAGACTATCTCCATGACCGCTGACAATAGCACGCCCAAGAGGAAGGCTGAACCCGCTGTCCCCTATCGGGCCTTCTTCATTATAAAGTGCCTTATGCTCTATGAAGACTACTGGATCGGAAGCCTTTGCAGCGCTTTTGAGCAACGCCTTTGCAGATAACGCATCCGATGGTGCCACGACTATCAGGCCAGGGACCCGGAACATATTCTCAAGGGACTGGGTATGCTGGGCACCATGCCCGGTACCTCCTCCCATTGGCGCACGGAGTATCATATGACATGAAAGCTGGCCGAATGACATGAAGCGGAGCTTTGCAGCATGGTTTATCAAAGCATCCGATGCAAGCGTAGAGAAATCACCATACATAAGCTCAACGATCGGAAGCTCTCCCATGGCAGCAGCACCGACAGCCATTCCAGTGAAGGCCTCCTCCGCTACCGGTGTCTCAAGAACCTGCCCGGGATGCCTGAGATATAGATCCCCAGTAACTCCGAAGCATCCGCCATATACCCCGATATCCTCTCCCATGAGAAATGATTTGCTGTTTTCTGCCAGGATTTCATCCAAGGCTTCATAGATAGCCTTCCTGTATGTTCCAGCATGCAATGAAGGCACTATCTCCGGAATATCCGGCAAGGATGGCGCAGAGAGTGCTTCAAGCTCATCATAGGAGAGAGTATCGCCGGATGCGGCAACAGCTTCAGCCATTGCCTTGCGGACATCCATCTGCACGCTTTCGCTGATATGGCTTATCTCATCTGCGCTCATGATTGAGTTATCTTCAAGGTATCCTATGAAGCGCCTGATGGGATCCTTTGCCTTCCATTCCATCTCCTCCGCTTCGCTCCTGTATACGTTCCTGTCAGACCGGCTGTGCCCGCACATCCTGTAAGTTTCAAGCTCTATGAAATAAGGATGATGGCTTTCCACGATATATTCCCGTACATCCCTGATCGTGGAATAAACCTGGAGGATATCATTGCCGTCGATCCTGGATGATCTGATCGAATAGCCTGCTGCGCGTTCATAGATCGCATCTGTAGAGATCATCCTTGATGCGGCAGCGGACATGCCGTAATGGTTGTTCTCAAGGACAAAGAGAACTGGCAGGTTCCAGATTGATGCGATATTCATCATCTCATGCACCGTGCCACGCGATGCCGCCCCATCCCCGAGGACTGCGACTGCGATATTATCCAGGCCACGGCGGGCAAAGGAAAGAGCGATGCCTCCTGCGATGCTTATGCCTGAGCCGACGACAGCAGAGGACCCGAAGTTGCCATGTGCCATGTCAGTCATGTGCATCGATCCGCCAAGCCCGCCGCAAAGGCCATGTCTTGATCCAAGCATCTCGGAGAAGAATGAGCATAGCGATGATCCCTGGCCGATGTTATATCCATGGCAGCGATGCGTAGGGACAACGATGTCGCCATCCTCCAGAGCCATGGAAACACCGATATGGCAGGCTTCCTGCCCTGTTGAAAGATGATATGTACCCCAGATAAGGCCTTTTGATGCAAGTTCCTCAACACCTTCTTCGGCATAACGCGATGCAAGCATCAGAGAAAGCGCTTTCCGATAATCCATGTATAAACCGCCTTTGAGCGCTATGGGATGTAAACGCCCTCCACAAGTCCGACATACATATGATGCCAGTCCCCATGAGGATAGAGCTTCAATATGCTCTCGTCAACGATTGTCCCCTTGTCAAGGCAGACATGCGCGGCTTTGCTGCATGTCATTATGAGATTGGCTTCCTCAAAGGCAACTGTGCCATCCAGCCCTGTCGGCGTGATCCCCGCGCCTTTTGCCTTATCGGTATCGGCTCCTGTATGTGTCCCGCAGTAATCAAGCACACCTCTAAGCTCAGGAGGGAAGAATGACAGCGAGAAGCCATGGCTTTTCTCCATCATGCTGAACGTATACCTGGATTCCCTGACAAAGACATATACAGCAGGCTTTTCCCATAGATATCCGAAGCCTCCCCAGCCAGCAGTCATCGTATTCCAGCAGTCATATGAACCAGCTGTAAGAAGAAATGCCTCATCACCTATCACGGTAAAAGGATTAAGCTCAAGCTGCCTGAAATCAATTTTCTGCATAGCTGCACCTCCCTATATGATGATTATAAGGTTGAAAATCACTCCTTTTCAAATAAAAAGCATTAATATAGACTGACAAAGTAGGAGTATGGCATGGCAGATAACCCACAGCTTTCAAAGGATCTCCGGCGTGTGCTCATTGATGAGAAGACAATCGCAGATCGCGTCAATGAGCTTGCCCAAGAGATCAACATGAGGTACAAGGACTCTGAGGAGCCCCTTATACTCGTAGGAGTCCTGAAAGGCTCTTTCATCTTCCTGGCAGATCTTTCCCGCCGTCTTACCATCCCGCACATCATTGATTTCATAGCGATCTCATCCTATGGGAAGAAAGGTGACCAGCGTGGTGAGGTAAGGCTGCTGATGGACACAAGGGAAAACCTCGCAGGCCATGATGTCCTGATAGTGGAGGATATACTGGACAGCGGTTCCACGCTCAGCTATCTGATAAGGACATTCAAAGCCAGGAATACAAAGTCTGTCTCGACAGCAGTCTTCCTTGACAAGCCTGCAAGGCATGAAGTCGATATAGACATACAGTTCAAGGGCTTTGAGATCCCGGATGTCTGGGTTGTCGGCTATGGACTTGACTATAAAGAGAGGCACAGGACACTGCCTTTCATCGCAGAGATGATTCCGGAGAACTGAAATGGACGAGAAATTCTACGTTAGCTACAACACCGTACATAAGCTCATAAAGAGCCTTGCGAAGAGAATAGAGGGCTCAGGCTTCGATCCAGATGTGATTGTCGCGATAGGCTCTGGAGGCTTCATCCCTGCTAGGATAATAAAGACATTCATAAACCGTCCGATATACGCAGTCGGCATCTCATACTATGGCATGGACCATAAGCACAGGGAGCATCCTACCAAGATCCAGTGGATCGATGAGGTCCAGGAACAGCTGAGAGGCAAGAAAGTCCTGCTGATCGATGAGGTTGATGACACAAGGGCTACATTGGCATACTGCGTTGGTGAGCTGCTGTCATACAATCCTGAGGAGATCGCAGTGCTTGTTCTTCACAACAAGCTCAAGAAGAAAGATGTTGAATTCCCGCCAGAGATCAAAAGGTACTACCCTGCCCTTGAGATTGAGGATATGTGGATAAAATATCCATGGGATGCTGATGACATAGAGGAACATACAAGGCTCGAGAAGGAAATGATCGAGGAAATGAAGAAGCAGGGAAAGGAGCTTTTCGATGGCATCATATAATGTAAACGCGGTTGTTGGAGTGCAGTGGGGAGATGAAGGGAAAGGACGTATCGTTGATTACCTTGCCTCTGACGCGGAGCTTGTCATACGCTTCCAGGGTGGTGACAATGCAGGTCATACGGTAATAAACGAATATGGGAAGTTCGGTCTCCATATCCTTCCATCAGGCGTATTCAATCCGGACACGATGAACATAGTCGGGGCTGGCACTGTTGTCAATTTCGACAGGATGAAAGAGGAAATCGACAATATAAAGAAGAGCGCCGGACTTGATATCCAGAACGTATTCATAGATGAGAGAGCTCATATCATCATGCCGTATCACATGGCACTCGATGGTGCCGAGGAAGGCAGGAGAAGCGAGAAGGACAAGATAGGGACAACCAAGAGAGGCATCGGCCCATGTTATTCTGACAAAGCCGCAAGGACTGGGATAAGGGCTGCCGACATAATGGATGAGGAGACACTTGAGAAGCGTCTGGCAGCCATCCTTCCAAGAAAGAACAGGGAGCTTGAGTACTATGGGCTTGAGACTGTCAAGCTTGAGGATATGCTCGCCCTTGCTGCAAAATGGAGAAAGGAATTCGGTGACCATATCATCGATACTGTGCCTATCGTCCGCGATGCTGTAGAGGAAGGAAAGAAGATACTCCTCGAAGGCCAGCTTGGTATAATGAGGGACAACGACTGGGGAATCTATCCATACTCCACATCCTCGAACCCGACAGCGGCCGGAGCCTGCAATGGCGCAGGAATCCCTCCACGTGCGATCACGAAGGTCGTCGGTGTCGCAAAGGCCTACTCCACATCTGTCGGCGGAGGCCCATACATGACAGAACTGTTCGATGCGGATGGCGAGAAGCTCAGGGATATCGGGCATGAATATGGTGTAACAACAGGACGTCCGAGAAGATGCGGCTGGTTCGATGCAGTAGCGGCAGATTACGCATGCTACATGAACGGCATTACGGATATCGCACTCACAAAGCTCGATGTGCTGGACACATTCGAGAAGATCAAAGTCTGCACAGGCTACATGATAGATGGCGAATACTACAGGAACCTGCCTGAGACAAGGCTCCAGGAAAGGGCCAAGCCTATCTATGAAGTCTTCGAGGGATGGATGAGCGATACGACAGGATGCAGGACCTGGGAATCTCTCCCAGAGAAGGCAAAGACATACATCCTCGCGCTTGAGAAGTTGATGAATACCCATATCACATACATCTCAGTCGGGCCGGAAAGAGATCAGCTGATCATAAGATAATGGATAAATGGAGCTGTCGCAGAAACACAGGAGCGGCAGCATCAATCAACCACAAGGGGGCTGCTGCAGAAGTCCAGGCTTTTGAAGCAGCTCCTATTTGCTTTTCAAGCGATCAGCAAAGCGGAATCAAAGCTGCATGGATACCGTTTCTCTTGCTAAGCCGGTGCTACTCTCTATCCTGCCTCACATTGCTGTGGATCTGACGATGGAGCTTCTTCTCACTCAAGATACCTGCAGGCCTTTGCCCTTATCTTCCCTTGGTCGTCCAGCTTATATGCAAGCATAGTCCTCACTATTTCACTCCAGGATGACATGAGGATCCTGATCCAATCCCATACTCACATACTCCAGAAATCGTACGGTTTGCACTCAGATTTTTTGATTTTCTGTCCATATCGGATTATATTTATATCAGAGGACGCTATGGTAATCACATCAACAGAACTGAAAAACAATCTCGGAATGTATCTTGAGAAAGCGGGATACGAGGACATCATAATCACGAAAAATGGAAGGAGCGTCGCGCGCTTGACATCTCCAACGGTGGACAAGTCAGCATTGTGGAAGAGCCTTCTGGGAAGCGTTCCAGGTGGAGGCGAGATGGACATCAGAAAAGCACGTGACGAAAGGCTGGGCATCTGATGACGGTGCTGTTCGACACCAATGTAATACTTGACAGCCTTCTGGAGCGCTCACCTTTTGCGGAGGAGTCTTCCGCTGCCGTACAATACGCACTCGATAACAGCCACCGCTGCCTGGTTTCAGCATCATCTGTTACCGACCTGTTCTACATCATCAGAAAGCAGACCGGAGACAGAAAGATGGCCTGGGAGAAGATAACACTGCTCTCATACGTCTTTGAATTCGCATCAGTATCAGGGGATGACATCCTGACGGCACTAAGAAGCAGGATGGCTGATTTCGAGGATGCGGTCATCGCATCATCAGCTGCAAGGCATTCCGCCACGTACATAGTGACACGCAACGTTGATGACTTCAGGCTCTCCCCAGTTCCCGCCATCACTCCGGAAGAATTCACCAGGATCTTCCCATCTCAGGGCAAGAATGGAGAATGAGCCCGAAACTGAGATTGATCTCTATATCAAATATGCAAGACCCGATTGTGGGATTCCGAGGTCAGAATCAGCTCAAATCAAGCAAGATGAAGGAATTGCAATGAAATACGAGGATAGCTAGCCGTCTCAAGGCAGAGAGCCGATGGTCCATGCTGCCGCTGCATCCTCAATGCTTGAAGTATTTGCTCAGCCTATTGTAGTTGAACTCAAAAGTTCCCTCGATAATCCCTATTGCCTTCTCGGGATCCCTTTCACTGATAGCATCAAGGATCATCCTGTGATTTCTTTTGGCGTTATCCCAGTTGTTATCAAGATTATCGCCTGACATCTCAGCTAAATACTTATAAATAGTAGCTTCAAATGTATCATATATCTGTATGAATACCGGATTATGCGATCCACAGATCATCGAATAATGGAATTGATAATCAGCATCAGCATATGCCTTGGCTGTATCAGCGGCTTCCAGCGCCTTATAGGCTTTATCCAGTCTGGCTATATCCTCATCGGTGCCTTCCGAGCATAGTATCCTTATGCTCGTGAACTCCAATGCCCTGCGAAGCTGGATCATGTATTTGTAATCAGAGGCGCTTAAGTCGATCACTGTGGAATCCAATGCTGGAACAGCATCTGAATTGCTGGCTACAAAAGACCCTTTCCCGGGCTTCGTGACTATGTACCCAAGGGCCTGAAGCTTGTGGAGAGCCGTCCGGACACTGACACGGCTCGTATTATACTCCTTCGATATCGTATTCTCAGATGGAAGCTTATCTCCCACATTCCATTCCTTGTTCCTTATCAGAAGAAGCATATGCTCATAAAGCTCATCAGAAACCAGCTTACTGCTCTCCACACCAGTCCTCCATAGTGAATACAGATAAACATTAGCAGTTTACCTGATGTTTCACCAGCCCATTATTCATCACCTCTAAGCCTTGTCTTGAAATTACCCCAGATCAGCAAGGCGATAAGGACGATTATCACTATGGATATAGGCCTGAACACGATATATGCGAACAGGTTCGCAGACTTCGCTGCCGCGATGACCATCGACTGCCTGAGGTTCTTCTCTGCCATGCTGCCAAGGATCATGCCAAGCACTGCTGGAGCGATTGGGATTGAAGCTCGCTTGAATACAAGCCCGATAAAGCCGAACACAACTGCAAGCAGCACATCAAAAACGCTGTTCCTTGCGCTGAATGCGCCAAATAGCGAGAATGCAATGACTGCAGGGATGATGTAGTTGACCTTGATCTTAAGTATCTTCGTAAATAAGGATGTACCATATACGCCAAGGATCACCATCATTATCGTGCTTATAAGCAGGCCGATCATAAGCGCATACATGACATCTGTATGCTCAGAGAAGAGCTTAGGGCCAGGAATCATCCCATGGACTGTCAATGCGCCGAATATGATGGCGCTTGTGGCACTGCCTGGGATGCCAAGGGAAAGCAGAGGGACAAAGGATCCTCCTACCGCGGCATTATTAGCACTCTCCGGCGCGACTATTCCATCGGGAGCCCCCTGTCCGAACATCTTCCTTTCCTTGCTTGTCCTCTGGGCCTCGCCATATGAGATGAACGAAGCTATCGCTCCGCCAGTCCCTGGCAGGATACCGATGATAGTGCCGATGATTGAGGATTTCAGAAGGATCCTCCACCTGTTCACTAAGATATCCTTGGCAATCGCAACAGCCTTCACATTGGAAAGCTTGCCCGTTATTATCTCCATATTGGAATCAGACAGCAGCAAGTTAAGCATCTCTGCAATCGCAAAGAACCCGACACTTATAGGGATCAGATCAAGGCCAGCCTGCAGGTTCAGATTTCCAAACGTGAACCTGTAATTGACGCTTGTGACATCCATTCCAACTATTGACAATATAAGGCCGAAAGCCACCGAGAAGAAACCTTTTGCAAGGCTCTTTCCCATGAGGCTGCCAACGACAGCGAGTCCCATTATGCTGACAAGGAACAGCTCTGGAGGACCGAACTTAAGGGCTACACGGGCAAGCAGCGGTGTAAAGAAAAGCATGATCACAACACCGAAGAGCCCGCCGAATCCACTCGAAAGAACTGAGTAGTACAAGGCGTCCTTTGCCTTGCCCTGCTTAGCCATAGGGCTTCCATTCAAAGCTGTACATGCAGCTTCTCCTGTCCCTGGACAATTCAGGAGTATCGCTGATATGGATCCACCGTAAGTAGCACCCATATAAAGTCCTGCAAGCATTATCAGGCCATATGCCGGAGACATGCCATATGTAAGCGGCAGCAGCAAAGCTACACCTACTACACCATTGAGACCGGGCAATGCCCCGAAAATAATGCCCAGCACAACACCCACAAGGTTCATAAGAAGCCCCATAGGTGAAAACACTGAAGCCAGTGCACTCAGAATATAACTCATCCAATCCTCCAGTAAGCAGTTATCAGTTGAATGCGTCAGGCACAGCCTTCAGCAGCTCCTCAACCATTGCATAATCCTGGTCAAGGCGTGCCTTCACAGCATCCGCATCGAGATAGCGATAATTCTCGCTCATTCCAGCCATCCTCTCCTGGAAAGCAGGGTCAGAAGAAACCCTCTCAATACAGTCAGACAGCTTCTGGCATATCTCTTCAGGAGTCCCCTTCGGTGCGACAACAACCCTATATGTCTCTGTAGCGACATCATAACCAAGATCTTTAAGCGTCGGCAGCTCCTCAATAGGGCTGATGTGGTCAGCCGAGAATGAAACTATCGGTGTCACGCCCATTCCCTGAACCTGCGCCACGAAGTTCTTGTCCATCAGGGCCATATCTACATGACCGCCAAGCACAGAAGCGAGGGAGTCATTTCCGCTTCCCTGCATCACTGTAGTCAGGTCAATTCCCGCAGCCTGTTCAAAAAGAGCAATTTCCGCGATATGTGTCTTGCCGGATATAGCTACCGTAAGCTCACCAGGATGGTCCTTTGCATATGCAATGACATCGTCAACAGTCTTGAACCCTGTATTATTGTCATTCGCGTAAAGGACATTGGCGGTGGTGTTTATCGCACCGAGATACTCAAAGGAATCATAACCATAAGAGACATTCTCCCCGGTAAGGAGAACAAGTATGTGATCAAGGTTAGAAAGCGCTCCGATTGTATATCCATCAGGTTTAGCAGCCGCAAGCTCTGTCAATCCGACCTGTCCCAGTCCACCTGCCCTGTTCGTGATGACAATGGAATGCCCAAGATCCTGCTCCATCGCATTCGCGAGAAGCCTCATGAGGCTATCAGTGCCGCCACCTGCTGAGTAAGGAATAACAAAAGATATATTCCTCGAAGGGTAATCCGCAGTCGACTCGCCTGCCCCTCTGGCAAGAAGACTTCCACATGCCAGCAGAGAAAGCATCAACACGGCAAGAATGGCTTTCTTTTTCATATTTTCCTCCTTATTATATCAAGACACCAAATGGCGTCGTCAGACCTAAGCAGATATTGAAGCAAACGAAACATAGAACAGTTATGGCTATGCTATATGCAAATGAGAACAATACCTTTCGTCCCGTCAGCGGATATTCGACACAAAGCGAAATGGCAAACAGCATGATCAGCAATGTCGCATAGAATCCAAGGACATCAAAAAGCAAGCAGGCAACGACCAATATCGCAAGGGTGATGATCTCCTTTGCATGGATGCGAAGCTTGGATACATCACCGCTGACCTGTCCTCTAATGGCTCGTATTGTCAGGCTTAGCCCTGATATGCCGATCACGATGCTTGCGAAAACAGGGAATATGCGGCTGTCTGGAACTGTTATCAAAACAATCTGCCACAGTAAGATACAGAATACAGCAATCATTCCTAATCCGATATAGAATTCAGAATTGCGAATAATATTCTTACTCATATCAACCTCCTAGAACTTATCCCAATATCCGTTTTTGAAGACTTTGCCGAATTCATGCAGCGCTTCTTCCTTTATCTCCACACCGATTCCAGGCTTATCATTGAAGATATACCTTCCATCTCTGATATCCTCTCCATACAGTGAATACTCCGAACGGTCTGGAACGGCCATGAAAGGGAACTCCAATGGCTGGCCATGCTTAAGCGCTGCTGTCAGATTTGCGCTGTGTGCCGTGGCAATCAAGCCATTAGGGTTATGGATAGAAACCTGCTTGCCTTTCATCTCAGCAAATCTAGCCGTGCTCAGCACTGCGCTAGGCCCGCCGATGAACTTGACATCAGGCATGATGACATCGTAGGCATCAGAGTCTATCGTTCTCACCAGCTGCATCTCGTTTATCGCAGATTCCCCTGCCGCAAATCGCACGAAAGGGAACGCATTTACAGCTATCCGCTGAGTATCGTAATCATCAATATACACAGTGTCCTCAATCCAATAAGGGTTGCCGAATTCCTCGAGAACCCGCTGGATCATCCGGGCCAGTGTGAAGCGATTGAAGCGTTGATGGCAATCGATGGCGATTCTCGAGATAGGTGCATATGACGAAACAGTGCGGATCCTCTCAATGCCCATCTCCATCGAGGCATCTGGCTCATCTGGACGGATTTCATCAAACGGTGTGCACTTCAGAAATGAGAATCCTGCAGCAGAAGCTGCCGATGAATGGTCGGCCAGCGACTGCAGGCTGCGATCCTTCCTCAAAGCCTTGTTGAGGTTCGCATACAATGGGATGCTGGCGGTAGATCCTGCCCCATAAAGCGAGCGGAGCGGTCTCCCTACAGATTTTGCAAACAGATCCCATAAGCCCTGATTCAGTCCACTGACAGCGCACCTGAATGTACGAAGGTCATTCTTCACAGGATATTCCCATCTCTCCACATCCTGCATTATCAGCTCCACATCCTCGGCATTCCTGCCGATCACGATGCTTCTAAGCTCATCCAGGAATGCAGCTGCACCGGAAATGTTCATAGAGCTGCTTATCTCGCCCCATCCTATGGCTCCATCATCCGAAAGGATGCGGACAATATCCCAAACATCATTTTGAAAATCCAAGCGAATAACCTGAATATCAGAAATTATCATCAAGCGCTCCTGTTGTATGACTTGTAATACAGCTATTACAGGTTTAATGCTAACTTCACATTTCTGATATGTCAAACTTTTTCTGCATCTATATCATGAACTTTGCAGGATTCAATAAAACCCCATCACGCTGCACTGAAGACAGAATGATGGGGCTATGGGAACAAAGGCTAAATATCGAATAACTTCAAAAGGATATCAAGCTTCTGCAGATGCGTCCTTGCTCCGGAATGATAAGGATCGATCCTAAGGACATCTTCGAGCTTTGCTGCGGCATTCTCCCTGTCTCCTTCTGCAAGAGCCCCCAAGGCTATGAGATAAAGGCAATGCGCTTTATTCTTTCTTGTCAGATCATCATCCCAAAGCTGGAGATCAGGAAGCGAGACCGCGAAATAATCAAACTTGATCTCATCGAAATAATGCTTCTCGCCAAAATCAGCCATAGCATTGAACCTCTTCTTGGCTCCTTTATCATCTCCGAGCTTCCTGCGGCAGAGACCTTGATAAAGAGCCATATCAGCGGGCTGGTCATTATAATACAGCGCGCTTGCGAGCTCCTCTGTCCCTTCGATTCCTTTCCGGAACTCATCCTGCGCCTCGTTTTCCCTGCCGCACTTCTCAAGGCAGATACCAAGAAGATAGTGGATATCATTATCCTTCGTCCCCTCAAGCTTTCCCTCTCCAAGATTATCAGGGTATGTGAGCGCTCTCGAAAGCAGTTCGATAGCCCTGTCAAAGTCTCCAGATGAAATCGCATCAAATGCAAGGTTCTTCAGTGACAGCTTATACTGCGCTGTGACTTTGCCCTCGCCGCCTTCCCATGGATGGAATTTCCTTGAGGCAATACGGGAGAAGGCCTCTTCATATCGTCCGGAATAGTTCAGCAATGTGATATATGAAATGTAGAGATCATCTCTTCTTTCAGCAATGCCCATGTGAGCCTCAAGAAATGAAAGCCTGTCTTCAGCGGAATAACCAAGCTTTTCCTTGAGCTGGTCAAGCTCAAGCAGGACTCTCGCATCTTCCTCATCAAGGGAATAAGCCATCTCAAGGGATTTCAATGCCTCCTCCTTCTGTGAACGCTTATTGTAGAGCACGATGCTGAGATTCCTGAAGACTGTCGGGAATGAAGGATCTGCTTCAGCTGAGATTCTCCAATCTTCATATGCTTCATCATAGCGCTTCTTGTCATAAAGAAGATTTCCTCTCAGATATCTTGCAGAAGGATCATCTGATTCCACATTGATTGCAGATGAGAGCACTATATATTCATATATTGATGATGGGAAGCAATATGCAAGATCAGCGGACCTTGCCTTCTCCAGGGCTGCCTTCGATTTATCTGTAAGGCCGGCTTTCTGGTATTCATACGCTTCAGCATAAGCGACAGAGGGAGAAGCAGGAGACAAGGAAAGGATATCCGCAGACTCCTCATGATTGCCCCAGATGCTGAAGTCAAATGCAGTATTGAGGTAGTTTACAGGCCTGTCATTCATCAGATTCCTGAATACATCCTGGCTGACTGCACCGATTCTCATCAGATAATAAGCAGAAGCGAAGCAGAATGGGTTATCCTTGATGGTCTCAAGCGCCATACGCCTCGCCCCTTCTGCGTCCCTAAGGCCTTCAAGTATATAGACCTTCAGCGATCTTGCAGAATAATTCCTGGCATTTCTGGCAAGGCTTTCATCTATGAAAGAAAGTGCCTTATCGTATTCACCTTTATGCTTTGCTATTGCAGCCAGATAATAGAACGCACCGCTCTTCTCAGATTCAGACCACGTTGCTTTATAGAATGAGTCATAAGCCTCATCCTCCCGCCCCTGATAGAAAAGAGAAAGCCCAAGATTGAAGAAAGGCTCTCCTGTATATGGGTTCGGAGTCAGCAGCGTCAATCGCTTAAGCGCATTGCGGAACAACTCTTCCGCTCCAGTGAAATCACAGCGTCTGAGAAGAAGCTTCCCGTACGCATTATTCACCCGTATATCCAACGCATCTCTCTTCAGAGCTTCCTTGTAATAATCATCTGGATCAAACGTTGCATGCCTATATTGCTCAAGGTGCTCTCCGATAAGGTAGAGCTCCTCGTTAGTCATGATCTCAGAAGGAGCTTTCACCTTCTCAGCTGGCTCCGGAAGCTGCTCCAGTTTTTTCTCTCGCTCAGAGGCCTCGATAAGGATATTCTTATCCCTGTCGTACAGCGATAGAGTCGGGTTGCCGTACTTTCCTTTTATCTGCACGAAATCCTCAAAGTAGCCATCTGGAGAAAGATCAGCCTTCTTCTCCCATATATCCTTCCCGTCAATCGAGAGCACGATAGCTGCATCCTGTATGACACGCATCGCTGAAACAATGATATGAATGCCGTCATCAGATCTTTCAAAGTTCAGAGCCGCATCAAGATTCGCGTTCTTTACGTACCCCGCTCCTTTATATGGCATGAAATACTGCTTGAACGACTTCTCCTCAAAAGGCATCAACCATGTGAAATCCGGCTGATTATCGGTGAATACCCCTGTCATCAGTTCGATATACGGGCCATTCTCATCTGTCAGATTCCTATCCCATGCCTTTCCGAAATCTCCGCAGCCCCAGGTCCATTGCTTCTTTCCCGGAGATATATGGTGATCAGCGAAATGCAATATTCCAGCCTTCTTCCCATAATCATATCCGCCTACAAAATCATATGTGCTCTTGTAAGCCATGTATGATGTAGGCACCGGTATATTCCTGTAGCGTGAGATATCAACACCTGCCCCATAATCATGCTTGTAGTATACACCTGTTGCTATAGGGAACTTCGATACATCCCTTTTGCCATGGTCAAATACGGCGTTCACATCTGGAGGGAATACTGACTGTGTATCATCATTGACGGAAACAGCAGGATTAGCCCACCACAGGAAAGTCTGCGGCAGGGATGTGCGATTGAAAAGCTTCGCGCCTATTTCGATGTATGCCCGTCCAGGATAAACGGTAAATGTTGTCTCAACCACTGTCCCATACATTTCATCAGTATCTCCGATGACAAGCGAGACAGATCCATCATCATTATGCTTTATTTCATATGAAACAGGCATATATGTTGTCGGACGGTGATGCTGAGGCCAATTGAATTCGATGCCACCGCTGATCCAGGGGCCTAAGAGGCCGACCAATGCAGGTTTTATCACCTCATTGCGATAAACAAAATCATAACCATTCGTCTTGTCCTTTGCCCACTGTATCCTTCCGCCAAAGCATGGAAGCACAGTCACCTCGATATATTCATTCTCAAGTATGACTGCCTCATATTCAACATCAGATTTCTCATCACCGATGCTATCTATGACAGGATACGGATAAACCTTTCCGCTTGACCCCTGATACACCCTTCTCTCCAGGAACATCGGATTCTTATCCGGCTTTCCAACAGGGTATGTAGGAATTATGATATTCTCAACACGTATGCTTGCAAAAGACTGCGACATCTATACCTCCTATATGTAATCAGCCTTGCCAATAAGCCCAAGTGAATATGTTTCTTTAAGGAGAACCTGTATTTCCGGGACATATATCCTGCTATCAAGTCCGGCCCCTGATAAGTAACTGAACATCAGCCTAAGCGCAATGAACATCTGCCGCGCAGGATGCTGGTAGATCGACGCCTTCACAACTCCCCTATCGAGATAATCCTTCAAGCTCCCAGAGCTCTCATGGGTAATCAGGATAATGTCGCTGCGCCCAGACTCATCTATAGCCCTGGCAACACCGTCAAAGATACCATTCATCACATAGAAGGCATTCATCTGAGGGTACTTATCCAGTACCTCCTTTGCTTTTATATACAGATCATCATTCAGCTCGCCATCAGACAATCCTGAACCAATGATGGTCTGCGCCAATGTGATGTTATCAAGCTCAGCGGATGCCTTGCTGACGAATCCAGCGATGCGGAGCTGAGATCCGATGAACTGATTGTTGGATGAGACTATCACGACATTAAGCGGTGCAGCTGCAGCATAAAGGCTCATGAGCTTTGCGGCCAAGGCGCCAAGGGCCATATCATCGGGACCGACATGGAACAGCACCCGTGGGCTGCTTGTCTTATCGATGATAGTCGCGAACGGGATGTTCTCGGGGATACATGATTCGATATCGCCTAATCCGAAATTGACTACAGCTCCGATGATTATCCCGGAAACCCCCTGCGAGACAAGATACGATACGGCATCCTTCTGGCCCTCAATGCTATAGTCGGATGATGTATGCACAATGAATGAGACGCCATAGGTCGAGAGGATCTTCTCCGCTTCCTTTATACCAGAATCGATCTCATTCCAGAAATCACAGTCTATGGCAGGATATGTTATGCCGATCACTATGCCCTTGCGGCGGGAAGCCAATACCTTTGCAGCAGAGCACGGCTCATAATCGATCTTTGCAAGGACCGCATTGACCTTCTCCGATGATTTTGCAGAAACATTCCCACGTTTATGCAGGACACGATCAACAGTTCCGATGGAAACACCTGCCATGGATGCGATATCTTTGATTGTGTACGTTACTTTATCCATATCAGACTAAATACCCATAATCTCCTTTATAAGAATCATCTGATAAATGATAGCACTTTCCATCATCATCTCCGATATGGTCCAGGCCACAGGTTGCCGAGGTGGCAAAAAGCGTATGGAAGCCATTGCCGCCAAAAGCAACTGATGAGACATTGGCAGCGGGGGCATCAACCCTTCCAAGAAGCTCTCCAGACGGTGAGATCTTGAATACAGCACCTGCACCCCAGACCGCAGTCCACACATTCCCGTCACTATCCACAGCCATTCCATCAGGCTCCCCTGCCTCGGGAAAATCAGCAAAGAAGACACGGCCGTCATCGATCAAGCCATTCTGGGCATCATAGGAATAAGCTTTTATAGTCTTATATCCAGAATCTGTATGGTAGAATGTCGCGCCATCACGAGAGAATCCCATGCCATTTGATATCCTGAGGTGATCGAGTACCGTACGCCATGTGCCATCTTTCTCGATCACTATGAGGCGCCCGTCCCTGTTGTCAGCTTTCTTGATGCCTGCGATTATCCTTCCTTCCTGATCAGCGACAGCGTCATTGAAGCGCTCTCCTTCTTCGAATGCGAAAGGAATAGCGGCAGTTTCATCCATCCGGAACAGGCCATCCTGCCTCCGGGCCCATATCAATCCTTTCTCTGTAAGCAAAGCGATATCCCCATTCCTGGATATCAGGAAAGCTCCTGTCTGGTATCCAGTCTCCAGCTCAAGCCTTGCAGAGCAGCAGGATGAATCTGCTGAGTAGATTGCGCCATTCAGTATATCCGTAAAATAGAACCTGCCATCCAGAGGATTCCATCTAGCGTTTTCACCAAGCTCGCACACAGGAAAATCAATCGGGACCATCACCATTCTGTCACGCTCCCATCATCAAGTCGGAAAATCGTATTGCGCCAATGATGGCCTTCTTTCGCCATTTCCCTGACAGATTCTTCATTTATCTCCACGCCAAGGCCAGGTTTCCTGAGAAGCTTTATAGCACCTGTGCTGAAGTCAAAGATATCTGTATTGAGGACATACTTATCCATTTCCTCGCCCTTATTGTAAGCCATCCCGAAGCTCTGCTCCTGAATGCAGGCATTTATCGACGCAAAGTCAACCTGCAGGCATGACGCAAGGGCAATCGGGCCAAGAGGACAGTGAGGGGCAAGGGCTACATCATAAGCCTCTGCCATTGATGCTATCCTCCTCACCTCGGATATACCGCCAGCATGGGAAAGATCTGGCTGTATTATATCAACATAGCCTTCGGAGAGCATCTTCTTGAATCCCCAGCGCATATAGCAGCGCTCTCCGGTCGCAAGAGGAATGGAAGAACAGGCATGAAGTTCCTTGAAAGCTTCCTCATTGTCTATGAGGACAGGCTCCTCAACAAATAGGATGCGGTATTTCTCCAGCTCCTTCAGAAGGGACTTTGCCATGCTCTTATGGGCCCTTCCATGGAAATCGATGGCAATGCCGAGATCGTAGCCAACCTCATTGCGGATTGCATCAACCTTCGCAAGGAGCTTATCCATCTCTTTTGCATCTGTTATCCAGCCTGTCTTGTCAGTTCCGAACATCTTGATGTTATTGAAGCCGGCATCTTTCTTCTTCCTTGCGCTGATCGCAGCTTCCTCAGGTGTATTTGAATCAATCCAGCTGTAGATCTCCATCTTGTTGCGGACAGCGCCGCCGAGAAACTCATAGACAGGAAGGCCATATCTCTTCCCCTTTATATCCCATAAGGCCTGGTCAATTCCCGATATGGCGCTTGAAAGGACAGCACCGCCTCTGTAGAATGCGCCTCTGTAAAGAGTCTGCCAGATGTCCTCGATATTGTTCACATCCATATCCATGATGACAGAGCACAGCTCCTTCACCGCAGCCTCTGTAGCTTCTGCCTTCCCTTCCACGACAGGCTCGCCCCAGCCAACATAGCCGTCATCGGTCTCAATGCGCAGGAAAAGCCATCTTGGCTTGATCCTGAAGGTCTCGATCTTTGCAATCTTCATAGCTCAACCCCCTTGAAGAACTTGTTCTCGGTAAGGACCGGAAGCACGGCGCCGCCATCGACAGTCACGCAGTTCCCTGTCATATATGAACACGCAGGGCTGGCCAGGAACGCGATTATCCCGGCAATCTCCTCCGGCTTGGCAAAACGCTTCAGAGGGATTCTTTCCATCACATCATATATACCGGTTTCAGGATTCCATCCTACATCTGTATATCCGGGAGCGACTGTTATCACCCTTATCCCATACTCTGCAAGCTCCATGGAAGCATTCTTGCCGAATTTAGTGAGGGCAGCTTTCGCAGAAGCATAAACAGTGGCACCTGGCCAGCAGCCATCCACATGATTGGACGACATGTTTATGACAACACCATTAATTGAATGCCTTATCATGTTCTTCGCAGCATACTGGGTACCGAAGAAAGCGCCCTTGAAATCAGTGGAGATAAGCCTCGTCCAAGCTTCCTCCGTCACTTCCAGGAATGGATAGAACTTGCTGATGCCTGCATTGTTGACCATTACATCGATACCTCCGAGATCATCCTCGAAAGCATCGAACATATCTTTCATCTCAGACAGATCCGATACATCGGCTTTATATATATGATGATTACCTCCAAAGCCATCACAAAGCTTCTTTGTCTCAACAGCGCCATCAGAATTCGAGCAATAATTGATCCCGACATTATACCCATTCTTAGCAAATTCAACCGCAATGGCCTTCCCTATGCCATGGCTTGCTCCTGTAATCAGCACATTTTTCATGTCAAAACCTCACTGTGTACGTTAACGGAAATTTATCTTCAATCAATCAAATCATAAATCCAAAACCACAAAAATCAACACAAAAAAATTAATTGAATAATTGTTTGACAACCAGATGAAGTGGTTTTACCCTAGTTTTAGACATGCGAAGGTGTGCTGGATGATTTTAACCATCATTCCTGCTGTTAACGATAACAATTTGGAGAGGCAGATGGCAACAATTGAATTTCGGAACATCTCAAAGACTTTTCCTGGAGTGAAGGCTCTTGATGATATCTCATTCAAAGCTGAAAGCGGCCAGGTCTATGCGTTCCTAGGGGAAAATGGAGCCGGCAAGTCGACATTGCTGAAGATAATGAACGGTGATTACCAGCCATCAGCAGGCGAGATGTTCATCAATGGCGAGAGAAAAAGCTTCTCCGTCCCAAAGGAAGCCATCGAGAACGGCATCAGTGTCATTTACCAGGAAAGACAAGTCGTAAAGGAGATGACTGTCGCTGAGAACGTCTTCCTGGGCTCCTGGACAAAAGGAAAGGCAGGGCTCATCGATTTCGAGACGATGAACAAGAAGACAGCAGAGATAATATCATCCCTCAACATGAATATCCCGCCTGATAAGAAAGTATCAATGCTGAGCATTGCGGAGCAGCAGCTTGTCGAGATAATCAAAGCTATAGTCCGCGATAGCAATATAATAGCGTTTGATGAACCGACGGCGAGCCTGTCAGATGATGAAATAAACAACCTCTTCCAGATAATAAATGAACTGAAGAAGAGAGATAAGATCATATTCTATGTATCCCATAGGATGAATGAGATAAGGAAGATCGCGGAAAAGGTCGTCATCTTCAAAGACGGCAAGCTTGTCGACCTTGTGGACACCGATGACGTCACAGATGATCAGCTGATAAGGATGATGGTTGGAAGGCCTTTGGGCAAGATCTTCGAGGAGCTCGACAGGAACAAGGATATAGGAGGCACTGTCCTTAAGGTAGACAGACTTACTACCTCGTATGTCTCTGATATCTCTTTTGAAGGACGGAAAGGTGAAATACTAGGCTTTGCGGGCCTTGTAGGAGCTGGAAGGACAGAAATAATGAAAGCTCTGTTCGGCCTGGACAAGATCAAGAAAGGCACCATCCTGATCGATGGGAAGGAATACACGCCGAAATCACCTGCACATGCAATCAGCAACGGGATAGCGCTTGTGCCTGAAGACAGGAAGGACCAGGGAATCCTTCCCAATATCTCCGTACGCGGGAATATCTCCATAAGCGTCCTCAAGAACAAGCTTCTTACGAAGATGAAGTTCATCGATGAGGATAAGGAAAAAGAGATCGCTGAAAAGAATATCAAGGCTCTCAATATAAAGACTCCGGATGACGAGAAGCTGATAAGCCAGCTATCTGGAGGAAACCAGCAGAAGACGATCCTGGGAAGATGGCTTGAGACAGACCCTCGCATCCTTATCCTCGATGAGCCGACAAAAGGAATAGATGTCGGAGCCAAGAGCGATTTCTACAAGCTCATATGCGACTGCGCCCAGAAAGGGATCCTTGTGATACTCATCTCATCAGAACTCTCGGAGATAATCGGACTCTGCGACCGGGTAATGGTAGTGAGGGAAGGAAGGATATCAAAAGAGCTTGAAAGATCGGAGCTGTCAGAAGAAACAATCCTAAAATACGCGATGATAACAAAATAAAGGTGGAGGTTATGGAAAAGAAAGGAACAGGAATTGCAGCAAGGCTGAAGAAATCAGATATGGCAGACAGACTTTCACTGATAATAGCCCTGATTATAATGATTATCTTCTTCTCGCTTCAGAACAGGCATTATTTCACGACTCAGAATCTTATAAATATACTGGTGACATGCTCCCTCATGGGATTCATAGCCATTGGTGAAACATATCTTATCATAGCTAACCAGATAGATCTCTCGGCAGGATCTGTGGCAGCATTCTCAGGAGTCCTGGTTGCCGTCCTTGTGGGAATGGGCATGAATCCCCTTCTCGCCCTTCTCGTGACAGTCATCGCAGGAGGCCTGATCGGCGCACTGAATGCGACAGGTATAAACTACCTCAATCTCCAGCCATTCATCGCCACGCTTGCATCGATGTCGATCATAAGAGGTTTTGCATACATAATCTGCGATGGCAAGGCAGTGCCTATATCCAATGTTGACTTCATAAATCTTGGAAGCAAGCCGCTCATCGGCAGGATCACGTTCCCTGTGATTCTTCTTCTCCTCGCATTCATAATACTGGGCATAGTCCTCAAGAAGACTTACTTTGGCAGAAGCATATATGTACTTGGCGGCAATCCCTATGCAGCAAGGCTTGCAGGCTTGAATCCGAAGGCTATCATCTACAAGCTGCATATCCTTTCCGGAGTGATGGCAGCTCTTGCAGGTGCGCTGCTGGCAGCCAGGATGAACTCTGGGCAGCCTTCAGCCTGCGATGGACTCGAATTTGATGGCGTTACAGCTGCAGTCCTGGGCGGATGCGCTTTCACAGGCGGTGTAGGAACAATACTGGGAACATTCATCGGCATGCTCGTCCTGCAGGCGTTCAATACTGGACTGATCATGCTTAACGTGCAGATCTTCTGGCAGAATGTAGCGCAGGGTGCGCTGCTTGTTGTCGCTCTTGCCTTTGACTTCTACAGGAAAAAGGCAGCGGCTAAGAAACTTGAGAATAAAACAGCTTGATTTCAAAAACAAATAGGAGGGTTTATGAAAAAGTTAGTTGTTTTCGCATTGGCAATAGCAATGATCGCAACATCTGCATTTGCTGGCGGCGCAAAGGAATCTGATGGATTCACAATCGCCGGAATCTATAAGATGGGTGATGCAGAGTGGTTCCTTCAGGAAGGAGAAGCCTCAAGAGAAGTAATCGAAGCTGCTGGCGGTACATTCATGTATATGGATGCAGGCCTTGACGGCGCGAGGTACATCGAGATGATCGACAATGCCATCACACAGGGTGTTGACGGTGTTCTTACTTGCCCGCCTGACCAGAACCTCAGCCAGGCAGTAGTCAACAAGCTTGAAGCGGCTGGAATTCCTGTAATAGCTTGTGATGACGCGCTTCAGACACCTGATGGCACACGCCTTGCTCCATGGGTTGGCATTGACGGATATAATATCGGCAAGTCGGTAGGCGAATGGGCTGTCGAGTATATAGCTGAGAATAATCTTGCAGACGATCCTCAGTTTGGAATCATGCTCATGACCGCCGATACAGTATCATCTGTCGTTCCTCGCACAGAAGGTCAGTATGATGTCATCGACGCAGCATATCCGCAGATCGATGATTCAGGAAGAATCTTCAGGGCTGACCACGACACGACCGCAGCAGATGGCAATACAGCCGCATCTGCAGTCATCACAGGCAATCCACAGATAACAAAGTGGCTCGTCCTCGGCGTATCAGACGATGGCGCACAGGGAGCAGCAAGAGCCCTTGAGTCCGTTGGCCTTGCAGAGAATTCAATGTGCGTAGGCCTTGGCGGATACTTTGCACCGGAAGAGTTCGCAAAGGAGACATCGCCATTCAAGGCTTGTGCTTACTTCAGCGCAAAGGACGTAGGCGGAACAGCAGCCAGATATATGGTTGACTATCTGCAGAATGGCACGCCTATCCCAGAATCATATGGAACAGGTGCAATCATCGTAGAGCCAGGCGATGACCTTGCCTCTATAATGCCTGAGTATATGTAATGAATATGCAAGCAGCCGTCGGAGAGATCCGGCGGCTTTCAATTTCACTTTATGATCAAAGAAAAAGACGGAATATACAAACTCTATAACGGCAGGCTCTCTGCTGTGGTGATGCCTGATCGAGGCGGGAAGATCGCATCGATCTATTATCCTGCGAAGGATTTCGAATTGCTATTCCAGAATCCTTCAGGCAATTGGGGAAGAGCTGATCTATCCAGCGCCTTCGAGGATTATGAGGCTGCAGGATTCGATGATACATTCCCTTCGATAGATCCAGGAATAGTCAAAGTCAACGGGAAGGATATCTCATACCCGGATCATGGCGAGATATGGACATCCAGGATGGAAGCCTCGGCAGGTAAAGATGAGATTCGCCTTTCCACAGACAGCAGGATCCTGGATTACAGATACCAGAAGACAATCAGGCTGGATGATTCATCGATCATTATCTCATACAGGATCGAGAACACCGGAGGGCATGCCTTCCCGGCAATCTGGACAATGCACGCACTTACAGCCATCGATGATGATACGGAAATATTCATCCCGGACGGCATCAGCAGCATACAGAACGCATTCGGGGAAGATGGCATATTGCCTTGGGAGAAGGACGGCAGGCTCCCCTATCCGATCACAGGCGATTACGACTTCAGGAAGGCATTGAACAAGGATGATGCTGGCAAATGCCTGAAATTCTATGTTCCGGATGCTGTGACGGAAGGAAGGTGTGGATATATATATCCTTCACGCGGCCTAAGGGCAGTAATATCATACGATCCAAGCAAGATTCCTTATCTAGGCTTCTGGAAGACCATAGGAGGCTTCAGGGGAGATATCAATATAGCGCTTGAACCTTCGACCGGCTTCTACGACAGCATCGCGAATGCTGCAGCAAATGACAGGTGCCCTATATTCAACCCAGGCGACATACTCACCTTCGATATCAGGATCGCAATCGAGGAAATGTGAATGAAAATAAATGAATTCAGGCTGATGACACCCAGGGAAATCAAGGAAAGAGCCGCGGCCCCATCAGTTGCATTGATACCTGTAGGCTCTATGGAATGGCATGGATTGCACATGAATCCAGGCATGGACACGATGCACGCTGAGAAAATAGCCATGCTTGCCGCTGCCGAGACAAATGCTGTCGTGCTTCCTGCATTATATATAGGCACAGAGGTCAGGAGAACCGAGCAGCAGCTCAGGAATCTTGGTTTTGATGGAACAGAGGATATAACAGGTGTTGATTTCCCGTCGAACCTGATACCAAGCATGTATTTTCCGCCTCGCATTTTCAAGGATGTGATAGAAACAGAGATAAACTATCTCAAGAGAGTGGGATTCAGGAAAATAATAGTGCTGAATGGCCATGGCGCAGACAAGCAGATAGAGATACTGGACGAGCTTGCAGGCCTTTGCAGCGATGAAAAAACAAAAGTAATCAACTTCCTATGCTTTTCCCCAGATGACGGGTATGACCTGGGCCACGCCTGCCTTCTTGAGACATCAATCATGATGAGCATCGATCAAAATGCCGTTGATATTTCCACACTGCCCGAAAGAAGCGTCCCACTGAAGTTCAGAGAATATGGGGTCTATGACGGCAAAGCAATATCAGGGAACCCAAACAGAACTTATACAGTTGAATTCGATCCACGTGATGCAACAAAGGAAATAGGACAGACGCACATACAGAGAACAGCAAGAAGATGTATAGCGCTGATCGAAGATAAGTGAGGAGACAGCAAACGGCAGGAGGACACCAATGCCTCCTGCCACTGCCAGAGTGGAATGCTACCGCTGAACACGTCCGGAAGCGTTTCCACCTGCAAGATTCTCAACCTCAGCAACCGATACAAGATTGAAGTCATGCTCTATGGAATGCTTAAGGCATGAGGCAGCTACGGCAAAGTCGATAGCCTTCTGCCCTTCATAATCATTCAGCAAAGCATAGATAAGCCCCGCACCGAATGAATCTCCGCCTCCTACCCTATCGACAATCTGCATTGTGTACTCAGGAGCGATGTAGGCTGTGTCATCCTCATATAGCATCCCGCTCCATTTGTTTACCGAAGCTGAAATGCTTGTACGGAGTGTGATGGCAACTCTCGGACAGCCGAATCTCTCATGTATCTGCCTTGCGACATCAATATAGCTTTCCTTGTCCAGCTTTCCTTTGCTGAGGTCCGTATCCTTTGCACTGATGCCGAATACATCGGAAGCATCTTCCTCATTCGCAATGCAAACATCGAAGTATCCTGCCAGGCGGCTCATCACATTCCTTGCATCTTCTCGTGACCACAGCTTGTTCCTGTAATTAAGATCGCAGCTGATCACTGCTCCATGTTCTTTCGCCGCTATGCAGGCCTGCTCGCATATAGAAGGCAGATTGGGGCCCAGTGCGGGTGTAATGCCTGTGAAATGGAACCAGTCCACACCATCGAATATGCTATCCCAGTCAAAATCATCAGGAGATGCCTCTGCAATTGATGAATGCGCCCTGTCATACAGGACCTTCGAAGCTCTCTGGCTCGCGCCCTTCTCAACATAGTACACGCCAAGGCGCTCACCGCCGTATACAATGGATCTTGTATCGACACCGAACCTGCGGAGCTCATTGACCGCGCACTTCGCAAGATCATTTCCAGGAAGCTTTGTAACGAAGGAAGCATCCACTCCGTATTGGGCAAGGGATACTGCGACATTCGCCTCGCCGCCTGCAAAGGATATCTCAAAAGACGAAGCCTGCTGGAACCTCTGGTATCCAGGCGGATTAAGACGCATCATGATCTCACCAAATGTAACTACACGTTTCATACATTCCCTCCTCTTATGCTCTTCCAGGTCTCGCTTGCAGCCTTTGCCCTTCTTCCGATCTCATCAAAATCCTTTTTCCTTATCAGGTCTTTCGAGGCTATCCAGGATCCTCCAACAGCTGCGATATTCGGCTCTGCAGCCCATGATGCCAGATTATCCTGGCTCAATCCTCCGAGAGGGAAAAGCTTTATGCCAAGATAAGAATAAGGCCCCATCATTGATTTCATATACTTGATGCCGCCAAGAGGCTCTGCAGGGAAAAGCTTAAGAAGCCTGCAGCCTTCACTGTATGCCGCCTCCACCTCGCTTGCAGTCGAGATCCCAGGAGCGAAAGGAAGGGACATCTCTGCAGCTCTCCTGACAATGTGCGGATTAAAGCCCGGAGCGACTCCCATTGAGGCACCAGCTGCAATCACCTCCTCAAGCTGCTCAGGGAAATGAACAGTGCCAGCCGTGATGAACATGTCTGGGAATGCCTCATGGATACGCTTCATTGCGGGAATCGAAGCTTCTGTCCTCAAAGCCAGCTCAATTGCTGTGATGCCATTCGAATAAAGCGCTTCAGCCACTGGCAAGGCATCGCATTCATCCTGGATTTCCAGGACTCCGAAAACACCCCGGGAGGTTATCTCCTGCATAACCTCATCAGGTATTGCTTTTTCCATCATATCCTCCTTTTGCCATATTCCCGAGCATATACGGCAATATAGCTTCAATACTGTCTCTTATTCCGGCAAGTTCATTCTCTATGGTATTCTTCTTGGTGACAGAATATCTGAAAACGGGCATGGCTACGGAAATGGCAGCCATGACACGCCCATCGACTCTTAGCGGCATAGCGACACAGGCCACATCATAGTTGCTCTCCTCTCTCTCATAGGCAAAGCCGCATCTCCTGACATCATCAAGCTGCGAGAACAGAACATCAAACGACGTGATTGTGTTTTCCGTAATGGGCTTAAGGCCATCAGGATAAAGTTCCATCACCTGCCTTTCATCCAGATCAGAAAGAAGGGCCTTCCCCAAAGCCGTCCCATATGCCGGCAAGGAAATCCCGACAGAGGAATATGTGCGGACAGAGCATGTAGATTCAATCTTCATGAGATAAAGGACATTTCCTCCATCAAGCCTCGCAAGATGCACGGTCTCCCCGCCGCAGCGCCCAGCAGCATCAGATAAGATCCTGCTCATGGATGAGTATCCATTGTCGATTGCTGCATAACGTGAGCCGGCCAGGAAGAAATCCAGCCCGATGGAATACTGGCGCGTCTGGCTGTCATAGTTCAGGTATCCTACATCAGAAAGAGTCTGCAATATCGGATAGATTGTCCCGACAGGAATGTCGATGGCAGAAGCGCACTCGACAAGGCCAGCCTTCCCCTGTCTGGATATGTAGTTAAGTATAGATATGACACGCCAGGTCGGCTTGTGCATTCATCAGCCCCTTTTGTTTCGTATATACAAAACTATTCTTTATATACAAATCAATTCTATATCAGCATAATCCACTTGTAAACAAAAAAAGAATAGGCATTGGCAGTCTGGAACAACCCTTAACGCGTGCTTTCCCGGATAACAAGCGAAAAAGGCAATTCCTTACGCTTTTCCGGTATGATACCAGCCATAGCACTCTCAAGTATCCTGACACACTCTGCAGACATCGCGCTGAGGCTTGTATCTACAGAGGAGATCGATGGATTTGATATAGCGGAATAGATCGAGTTATCAACACCGAAGACTGAAATATCATCGGGAATGGCAAGCCCGGAATCAAGGATTGCCCTTACCCCGCCTGCTGCAAGGATATCCATGGAGTATACAACTGCATCAGGCCGCGCCTGTTCCAGAAGCCTCAGCGTAGCTTTCCGTCCACCTTCAAAGGAATCGGTGGTTTCCATGTAGATGCAGCTTAGCCCGGTCTTCGATACGGCATCTTCCACGCCTTTCCTCTTGAGCCTGTTAGACGGAGTATCGTTTGCGTTGATATAAGCAAGGCTTCTGCACCCTGATCCTGCAAGGTACTCAACAGCGGAGCGGAGTCCCGCGCTGTCCGCGGCCGCTACCGTATACACATTATCCAATGGCAGGGAGCCATTCTCCATCACTATTGGAGTATCTGGCATATATGTAGAGACAGCCTTGGCCACTTCTTCTGTCGAAAATGAGGATCCTATGAACACGGCTCCGTCAACACGCCGTGAAGAAAGCATGCGCACCGCATCTATCTTCGCTGCCCCGCTATTCCCGGCATTCATGATGATTGAGCAGTATCCTTTCCGCTGGAACTCCTCAACCATCACATAAGCGCCTTCTGTATAATGCTGGTTGCGGATATCAGAGACAAGGATCCCGATAAGCATGCTGCTCTTCAGCTTCAGGGACCGCGCATTCTCGCTGAGCGCGAAACCCTCAGCCTCAGCTATTGCCAGTATCCTCTTCCTTGTCCCATCGCTTATGCCGGGCTGCCCGTTAAGCACCCTTGAAACCGTGCTGCCAGCAACCCCGGCCTTCCTAGCGATATCGTAAATCGTCACTTACTCAGAGAACTCCTTGATTCCCTCGATAGCATATGCCCTCACAGGGCTGGAATCAAGACCGATGATCGGAAGCGGAGAGTAAGACATGAAGAATACCTTCTTCTCAAGCAGCTCAAGGTTCTTGAGCACCTCGATGAACACGATATTATGGGCAAGGAGGATATCATGGAATGGCTTTACATCCTCATTGCAGTTCTCTATCGAGACACCATCACCGAATCCGACGGCCTTTGCATGGTGGTCAAGGAACCACTGCGCTGTCTCGCCATTCACGAAGAGCCTCTTGTCCTCTTCTGTGTTTGTCTTTGGAGTGAACGGAGTAAGCTTGTATGGGCTGTCTATGATGACGATGGTATCGTCCTTCATCAGAGGCAGGCAGTATTCATCAAGCATCCCTGCCGTGATATGGCTATTTGGCTCAGCTTCGATGTTCACGTATATAGCACGGCCCATGAATGTTGTGAGAGGAACCTCCGCGACACTCGGCCAGCTATCATCATGATGGTACGGACACTCAGCATGAGTGCCAAGATGACTCATTAGATCCATATTCGTGTGGAAATCAGGAATCGGACCTCCTGTATTGAAGCGATGAAGCTTGCAGCGCCTTGTCTCCGTTGCAGGATCAAGAATCTTGGAAAGGTCTATGACCCTCAGATCACCCATCTTGTAGACAGCATCCATATTATTCTCCTTTGCATCTGTGCAATCGGTTGCACAACAACTGCAATATACTTTAGCGGCCGCTATCTGTCAAGGAGAATATCAATACATGCGCAGCATGTTGTATGTTCCTGCGTTTTATGGATTACAATAGCATCATGACAACACTGATAAAGAATGCTCTGATGATCCCGATGACAGAGAAGGAACACTATGAGAGGGCCGATATCCTCATAAAGGATGGGATTATAGAGAGCACTGGCAAGATATCCGTGGAAGCTGATGAGCTGATAGATGCTTCAGAGATGATCGCGCTTCCATCATTCATCAACGCGCACACTCACCTTTCGATGACACTGATGCGCAACTACAAAGATACATGCGAGAACCTCCAGGACTGGCTTTCTGAGATATTCCCCATAGAGGACAAGCTCAACGACGAGGACATATACTGGAGCTCTCTCCTCGGCGCTGCAGAGCTTATAGAATCAGGCTGCACGGCCTTTGCCGACATGTACTTCTTCGCATGGAATACAGTAAAGGCCGCGAAGGATGCAGGAATAAGAGGGATAATCGGGCAGACGTTCATGAATGACGCCAATGACGCCAGGTACCGAATACGCGAGATAGCGCCACGCATTCTTGATGCCATCGGGAACAGTGATATGTTCAGGCTGGATGCGGCAGTGCATGCCATATACACCGCGACCCCAGACTGCTACGAAACGGCAGCTGACTGGGCCGCATCGATCAATGCAAGGATGAATACTCATATAGCGGAGACACGCAAGGAGGTTGGCGACTCGATCGCGAAGTACGGCAAGAGCCCCGTGGCCCTGCTCGACTCGCTGGGGATATTCAGCACGGTACCGACATACGGTGCGCACTGCGTGCATCTTTCAGATGATGATATCTCAATACTTGCGGACAGAGGTGTATCTGCCGTGCATAACCCATCATCCAACATGAAGCTTGCATCTGGGGCTGCCCCGATGATGAAGATGAGGAAAGCGGGGATGAACATAGCTCTCGGGACTGATGGGGCATCGTCAAACAACAATCTCTCAATGATGAAGGAGATGAACGTGGCAGCCCTCCTCGCGACAATATCGGAGATGACGCCATCTGCAGCCAGGCCATATGATATCCTGGAGATGGCTACCATAAATGGAGCAAAGGCGCTTGGGCTGGAAAACAGGATAGGCACGATAGAGTGCGGGAAAGATGCAGATATCGTCCTCATCAATACAGCAGATGTGAACATGACTCCTCTCAACGATCCATTCTCGGCTGTCATATTCTCAGCAGACAGGAAGAATGTCGATACAGTATTCTGCAGGGGACGCAAGCTTCTTGAGGGAGGCAGGCTTCTCACGATAGACAAGGATGAAGCGATGGCAAAGACAAGGGAAAGGTGGGAGGAAATCCTCAGGAGATAACCATGGAAGATATCAAGGCAGTGCAGTTTGAGAATGGCAGGCTCAAGCTGATTGATCAGCGTATCCTTCCTGCCAGATTCGAATATTGGTACACAGATACGGAAGAAGGCGTATTCGAGGCTATACGCACAATGATAGTGCGGGGAGCACCTGCAATAGGGGGCGCTGCCGCTTATGGCGTCTATTTCGCACTCAGGGAGTCAGGGAATGATGCGCAGGCATTCATCGGAAGATGCCGCCATCTTATATCAGCCCGTCCGACAGCGGTGAATCTTGAATGGAGCGTTCTTCGCATGATGAGGAAAGCGGAGGAATGCGGATATGATCCGGACACACTGCTGGAAGAGGCTCACATCATCGTCAGGGAAGATGAGGAGATGAACCGGAAGCTCTCCGAAATAGGCCTCCAGGTGATCCGCAGAGGCGATACGATACTCACCCACTGCAACGCTGGAGCCCTTGCGACATGCGGATGGGGAACGGCGCTTGGCGTGATAAGAAGCGCACATGAAAGCGGCCTTGGCATAAAGGTATACGCAGATGAGACAAGGCCAAGGCTACAGGGCGCAAGGCTTACCGCATGGGAGCTGAAGGAAGCAGGCATCCCAGCCACATTGATACCTGACAGCGCGGCTGCAACCCTGATACGGGATGGGAAGATCGATCTCATCATCTTAGGCGCTGACCGCATAAGCGCTGATGGGGACGTCGCGAACAAGCTCGGGACATTCGCGCTTTCCGTGGTGGCAAAGGCATATGGCGTTCCATTCTATTCAGCAGCTCCTACATCGACCATAGATTTCTCGATGAAGGATGGAAAGGATATACCGATAGAGGAAAGGGACGCTGACGAGGTCAGGATGATCGAAGGCGTGCAGATCGCGCCAGAGGGAATGCCTGTATATAACCCTTCATTCGATGTAACGCCGCATGAGAACGTCACGGGAATCATAACGGAAAAGGGAATAATACGGCCACCTTTCGACAAGAACATAGAGAGGATAAGGAACGGGGAAAACCTATAGGCGATCCTTTACCCATTTCCCGAGCTCTTCATATGAGTTGATGATGGCATCAGCCCCGGAAGTATCGAGCTTCACGCTTGCTGCCTTGAAGCCAACGGCAAATATGCCTGCTGCCTTGGCTGATGCTATGCCGGCAGGAGAATCCTCGATTATCATGCAGTCATGCTTACTGCAGCCAGAGAATGCAAGCCCTTTAAGGTAAGGCTCCGGATCAGGCTTGCTCTTCTCTACCATATCGCCGGTGACGATGAAATCAAAAAGACCAACCATCTTCATGCGGCTCAATGCGTAGAGGATATGCTTCGACCTTGTCGAAGAGACAAGCCCGGTGGAATATCCCATCCCGCGGATTGACTCTATGCACTCAGCAGCCCCCTCAATGGGACTGAGGCCCTCATAATCCATATAGTAGTTCCCATACAGTGAATACTTTGAGACATAGTCATCCAGATCAACAGATGTGCCATATCTGCTGTTGAGATATGAGAGCGTGCGCGCCGTATTGTACCCTATCACATGCACAGCATCCTCCTCGGTCACAGATATGGAGTAATTCTCCCTCATTATCCTGACAAGAAGCTCAAGGGCATAACGTTCACTATCTACGATGACGCCATCGAAATCAAACATAATACAGCGGTTCATATCCTGATGATACCATCTATGCGGCATATCAGGAACAAGCTTCATTTCGTTGAGGACTTTCTACGGTCACCCGCGTACTCTCTGCAACCTCTACGAAAAGTGTCCGCAAAGTACGCAGAAACGCAATTTGCACCAGTTGCAAGACATGCCTCTTTCAAAATTGCCCCTCACGCGCACGAGGATTAACGAGAACGCCATCTGTCTCAAGGATAATTTTATATGACCTCTTGTTTATGAAAAGGCAACATCCGAAACAGCTAAAACTGGAATTTCCGGAGATTGTTATAATAGTTGCGGATGAAAATCCTTCGTGTGCCGAAGAAATCAACAACAGATTTTGTTTCAAGGCCACGATCCCATTTCTCTTTTGCGAATTCGAGTGTACAGATGAAATCGGCAACCTGCAGCAGTTTATAATTATCCTGAAACGCAAGCTTCATCTCGGTGTTGGTGAATATCTCAGCAAATGTAGAATTCAAAAGCAAGGAGACCTCTCTTTGTCCTCGATCGTAGAAAAGACGGATCTTGTCGAACTGCTGGAAATAACTGAGGTTTGCGAGGATAAAACTATTGAAAGAGGAAACCATCTTGGCAATAAATGCACTGTAAGAACTACTCTGCTTTTTATCGAACATGAATGCTTTATACCTAATTGGCAGTCGTTGAATGAAAGAAGCTGTTGCGGTAAACAACGATTTCCTTTCATTCTTATCCAGTTCTGCATAAGGCGGCTCTTTTCTGATCAGAGGGCTGACATGAACAGCTTTCTCGGAATTGAAACCTTTCTGGCGCTGTATTGTGTCAAATCCCTCTATAGCATCTGTGATATCATCATCCTGATTGTGAAATACCAATGTGATACAATAGAGTGGGTCACATGTAGTACTCATATCGAAGTTGCCAGCTTCGTCAATCATTATTGAAAGAGTGCTCATGCGTCCTCCATACATAAAAATTGCCGAAGGTTTACCTCCGGCCTCAGGTCAGGCGACTACATTTAAAGTGCCCTGTTCGGATCTTCGCACAACCGAGATTGCGCGCCTCCCCGACTTAACTAAAATCTAACCTGAAAAATGCTGGAAATCAAGATGGTAAATTACAGAAGAATCTGGAAGGAACAAGCCTTGCCGCATCCACAGACGGATAGCTCACTGTCCCTTCGCCATCAATGGAGGCCAAAGCCCAGCTCATAGTAGTTCCCGTTGCTGTCACGGTAAGCATACGCCTTTCCATTCTCATCCTTCAGGCTGTCTGGCATGTGCTTATCCTTCTCATAGCCGGGAACATCATTCGGGCTTATGCAGACACCATGCTTATCAACAGCGATGACTTCATCGCCGCGGGGCAGCGTTATGGGAAGTTTGCCCGTAGGCGCAAAGCGTCCGGATATCACATCAAGGACAGCAGAGGCATATGTATCAAAACCAGCTACAAGGCAGTCAGCAAAAGGCTCAACAGCACCAACTTCCCATGCAAGCGTGATATTTATGCTCGCTATCACCTTTCCTCCGTTGGCCCTCACAGCTTCCGCGATCTTCCCTATCCTGCCGACATCAGCAAGCGTGGTCTCGGCATGGACAGTTCCTGAAGGGCGGCCTTCATCATCAACATCCGGAACCATCTTGCCATCACAGAGATCAAGCTCAAGATAACCGGGCGTCGCACTGAAATAAGCTCCGGATGAAGGCGCAAGCATAAGAATAGCGAAGTCCGCCGCCTCATAGTCATCTGTAAGCAGCACCGACTCGCTGAGGGCAGAGCGAAGGCTGGCTGTCGCAGCTTTCGCTTTCTCCCTATCCTTTGCAAAGCATTCCGCATATACACGTTTTCCTGCCAGCTTATCCGGCGTGAGGGGAACAGTCCCATCGTTCTTCAGAAGAACGACAGATTTCCTATGAGCGTCCATTGCCATATCCCAGTCCAAAGGGTCAGCCACGATACGCTCCGCTTCTTCGGGACTGCGGAAAGGATTGTCGAACATGCCAAGAGCAAACATCTCTGCAAGAGTCCTTCCGACAGCCCTGTCTATTGCCTCATCTGTCAGGACCAGATCTTCCTTTCTGAAGCCCTCTGGGATCCTGTGAACATCATAATATCCGTTCCTTCCGCGCTCATAAGCCTCAAGCCCTGCTGAATTGTCAAACAGCCCGGAGATCAGGTCAACGCCAGCATTCACTGCAAAGGCTATGCGCTCTGGGATATCAAGCATATCAACGCCCCAGGCCATATTATGTACGATGCCTGTATCAGAATTGATATATCCCCTGAACCCCATCCTTGTGCGGAGAAGATCATCTATGAACGGCCTGTTGTATGCAAATCCATATGGCTGCATCTCGATTGCACGGCCATCGGCATCACGCTGCAAGGCGCTCTTCGGGGAAGGTTTTGCATAGTAAGGCATTATAGAAGAGGCGTTGAGAGCCACCGCAGCCTTGAACGCTGGCAGATGATATTTCTCCAAGGATCCTTCTGTCTGATAGATATTCCACTGCCCCATCTTATAGTGCGGATCAAAGCCATTCTCCCTCGCACCTCCTCCGGGGAAATGCTTGACAGTCATCGCAACGCCATCTTCCGTCACTCCGTGAGGGCTTCCCTAGATGCGCGGTATGATATGCCGCAGTATCTCCTGGATAAGCTCAGGATCCTCACCGAACGTGCCATAGGTGCGCTGCCATCTTGGATCTGTCGCCACATCAGCCATGTACATATAGCCCTTGCGGAGCCCCGCTGCGTTCCATTCGCGCCGGATTGTCTCTGCAAAGCCGTCAGCGACAGAGATGTCGCTGCCGATTATCGCGGCAGCTATCCCCAAAGTCCCCGGATAAGTAGCGAATACTCCTCCGGCATCGTTCATGCCGAATACAATCTCACCGTTCTCATTGCGGGAATTTGAAGCGACCTCGACCGGTATGAAATGCCTGCATCCTTCTGCCACGGCCTGAAGCTGGTTAAGCCAGTCAGCAAGATCAGCTACTGAAGGATTGGCCCTGAGGATGAGATGCCTGCTGAACCATTCACGCAGAAGCGTTGTGGTCCCGGGCAGATGCTGTTCTCCGAATATCGTATGGTCTATGAACTCTGCCTCATCAAGCGTGCCTGACTCGTCAAGAACCCCTTCATGGTCCTTGAATGCCTCAAGATACCTCCCCATCCGCCAGTCAGATATGAACAGCTGCGCTACCTTCTCCTCCAAGGTAAGTTCCTTTACATATGCCGCAGCCCTTTCAGAAGGAGGCAGCCTCCAGTCATCAAAAGGCTTGAACACCCCGCTTCCATCTATATCCTTGAAATAAAGGCCATCTATCTCCAATACACGCCGGGATACGGTGCTTATGACAGCGCCCCCATTGTTACGATATATCCTTATATTCTCACTGGCTTTCCTGGACATCTGCTTCCTTCCTTTGCTATCTCACTATTCTTGCCCAGCAATCACATGAAAACAAGCGGAAAATGCAACCAAGAGAACAATGCAACAGCCTTATTGACAAGAAATGGCTCCCGAAAAGAGAGCCATCATCAAGCCTTGACGGATTTCAGAGCGTTCCTGCAAGGATAGCGTCTATCACAACGCTACCGACCTTGTAATTGTTCTCCATAGCAGTAGCGAAGATATCAGCAGACTCTACGCTGTCCGCAGAAGCAAGGGAATCCTCGATTCCTGCCCACAGGTACTCAGGATTGGCACCATTCATGAACACATCCATATTCACAGAGTCCCTTATGACTATATACCTGTCAAGCATACCAAGCCTGTCAAGCGCTGCAGCGATGGCTACATCCTCCATCTCTGACATGGCATATGGATCCGGCGCGCCATAGGTCTCTGCCATTAGCCTGGCGTTAGCCTCATCATATGCGCCTTTCCAGTAGTTATCCCCTGATACAGTGGTTCCGAGAAGCACCTCAGGATCCCTTACAGCCCAGTCAGCCCCAGGGAACGCCGCTGCCATGAAATTCCTTGTCTTCTCTGTCGTCTCTATATCCACATCCTTGACCAGATCATAGACAGCGCTGACAAGATCCTGATCGAGAAGCTTATAGGAAGCATCATCGTATGAGGCATCATGGAACCATGTGGTATCGGACGCGATTGTCATCTCCCTTGGATCTGCATGGTGGCCAAGATCGTAATCAATGCAGGCGGACATGACGAATACATCACCCATGACTATATATCCAGTAGCGGTTCCGCCGCAGCCTGTGCTTATGATATAGGCATCGCTGAAATCAAAGCGTGGATCAAGGAGCACAGCTGTCGCGCTCATTGATGAATTGACCTTGCCCATGCCTGTGACATACAGGGCAACTCCATCCTTCACATAAAGCTTATGCCCTGGATATCCGCCCTTTACATCATACTCTTCGCCGCCGGCAAGGTAATTCTCATAATAGTACTGGGCCTCACCTGGGAAATCACCGGCCATCTCACCATTCTCGAACTTCGGGAGAATCAGGACTTCTATCTTCTCAGGATTCTCAGTTGTTGCAGTTTCTGCAACAGCTGGTGCAATAAGTGCAGCAAAAACCAGGGCAACGACAATAAATCTACGCATTTTCACTCTCCTTGGCTGCAGGGTATACAACATACATATCTGAGTCAATCGCCATAGGAAGCACATAAGCAGCTGCCGGCAGTCACCTTATCCGAGGCTTCGCAGGAGACAAGGCCTTCTTCCTTATTATGAAATATGCTGTAAGCACTGCAGCTCCGGTGAGTATCCAGGAAACAGGATAAACAACCATAAGCACCCTGAAATCATGGAATACCCTTGATACCGAGAAAGCCCAGATGAGCCGGAATACACATGTTCCGAATATCGTGAAAAGCGCAGGTGTCATTGAGTATCCTATCCCTCTGAGAGCAGCGCCGCCTATCTCATATGTGGCTATGAAAAGATAAAGCGAGAGCACCGTCTCCATCCTCATGATCGCATATGCCTGCACTTCCGGATCCGACGTGAATACAGATGTGAAGAACGACCGGCCCAGTATGAATATCCAGCTCATGCAGAAAGCAGATGCCATGGCCATTGTGATGCAGAGCCGGAAGATCTTCCTGCATCTGTCATAATTGCCTGCTCCATAGTTCTGGCTGGTGAAAGTGACGGTGGCCTGTGTGAAGGATGATACGACAAAGTACGAGAAGTTCTCATAGTTCAGGGCGACTGCGCTGCCTGCGACAGCCTGTGTGCCGAAGCTATTCAGCACGGACTGTATGATGACATTCGAAAGAGAGAACACCATGCTCTGCAACCCAGCAGGGACGCCTATCCTGAGTATCCGCACAAGATCCCTTCTGTCTATTCCAAGCTTTCCTGGCTCAAGCCTTATCTCGCTTCTCTCCCGCATCAGGAAGATGATTACCATCATCGAGCTTATCACGTTGGAGATAACGGTTGCGATGGCGACTCCAGCCACATCAAGATGGAAGACAATGACAAGGAACAAATTCAGCGCTGCATTGAGGATGCCCGACAGCACCAGGCAGAACAGAGGCCTCTTGGTATCACCGATGCTTCTAAGTATTGCAGCGCCGAAGTTATATACCATTATGAACGGCATGCCAAGCACATATATCCTCAAATACTGCAGAGCATATGGCAACACTGCCTCAGGTGTATTCATGGCCGTAAGAAGCGGTCTCGATACGGCAAGCCCCAGGAACAACAGGAAAACACCGCTGATAGCCGCCAGCGTCATGGCTGTATGCACTGCCTTGTTCGCGCTCTTCCTGTCCTGAGCTCCTATGAAGTTCGACACGACGACATTCGCCCCGACTGAAATTCCGACGAATAGGTTGATGATAAGATTGATCACCGAACTGTTGCAGCCGACGGCAGCAGTCGCCTCAGCCGGATTCTGTGCGAAATGGCCTACGACAGCGACATCGACAGCATTGAAAAGCTGCTGCAGTATGCTGCTTGCAGCAAGCGGTATGGCAAAAAGGAGGAGCTTGTCAGCAAGAGTCCCTCCCAGCATGTCCATCTTCTTTGCTTCAGATTTCATCGGAACCTCACTCGGCAATGATAGTACCGACTGCAAGCCATTACAATATTCAGATGGATTTAATTTTCACAACGCAGCGCACAAGATAGGCAAGGAGGAGGAACATCCATGCAATAGCCTCCGCATAGGCTATGACAAGTGTCCCGAAAACATCCCGCAGGGCATATGAGCAGATTATCCTTATGGCAAGCGATGCTATGCCTATGATGCTGGAGAACAGCATATCACCTACTCCTTCAAGGAATCCCCTTATGGCCATGGACAAGCCAAAGACAATATAGAAGGAGGCTATGCAATGGAAGAATGTGCGCCCGATTTCAGTAGTCTCCGCCGACAGGCCGAACATAGCAATCAGGCTTCCGCCGAAAAAGAGGACAAGAAGGGTCAGCAGCAGCGAGACCACAGCCATTATAACCGCTCCTGACCTTATTGCCTTCTTTGCCCTGCCTGTCTCTCCCGCGCCGATATTCTGCGCAACGACGGTGGCGATTCCAGAGCCAAGATTTGTGATAGGCAGCAATATCACGGTATCAACGCGATACGCTGTCGTGATAGCAGACACGGTCTGTGCGCCGAAGCTGTTCATGAACTGCTGGAGAATGAGGCTTCCGATGGAGCTGGCGCTGGACTGTATGGCAGGAGGGAATCCGAAGGCAGCGCCATCCCCCACTGCCTGCGCATCAAGCATCCTTCCCAAGCCAGGATTAAGATCAGGATATCTTCGCAATGTATATATGACTGTGAATATCGCCATTGCGGCCTGCGAGATGGCTGTTGCCGCGGCAGCGCCTCTTGTCCCATATCCAAGTCCTGCCACAAAAAGTAGGTCAAGCACTACATTCGCAATGGATGACACGATGATTGCCAGGAAAGGTGCCCTGCTGTTGCCTATGCCGCGCAATACCGCAGAGTAAACATTGTACACTGCAAGGAAAGGTATGCCGGTAAGCAGGACGGAAAGATAGTCATCAGCGCTCTGGAATATCAGGTATGGAGTATCCATGACAGTGAGGATCTCATCGGAAAGAACGATGCCAGCTGCGGATATCAGCGTGAAGATCCCGCCAAGAATCACAGCATATGAAGATAGCATTGCCCTGATTCGGCTATATTCCTTCCTGCCAAACTGCTGTGCAGATAGTACCGAAAGCCCTGCCGTGAATCCTGTGATGACAGTTACGAAAAGGTTGTATATTGATGTCGTAGCACCAATTCCCCCGAGAGCAGTCTCTCCATTTACGTTGCCAACAATGAATGCGTCCACCCAGCTGAAAAGCTGCTGAAGCAATCCACTCAGGATGAGCGGAACAGTGAATGTGAAGAGTGCCTTCGAAACACTGCCTTCTGTCAAACTCCCTAAATCTCTGCCATCTTTCATATCAGGTATGAAGCACTGTAGCATCTAGCTGAGCGAGATTCAACAACCAGCACAAGCGCCAAGGATGTAAATGTCATCTGATTTCGATCTGCACTTATCCATACTCTCGAAGAGAGAATGCAAGGACCTATAAATAGTCATAGTCCCTAGCGGAATCGAACCGCTATTTAGAGACTGAGAATCTCCTGTCCTAACCGTTAGACGAAGGGACCATCCACTTAAAAG
>CASFMA010000074.1 GCA_949295675.1 uncultured Spirochaetales bacterium
CTGTCCATCTTGAAGAGGCAGATGGTGAATACCCAATAGAGAAGATAAGAAGGGAGGAAAAGACGTTCAATGTACCTGAGGGCTGTTTCATATTCCCTGTTCTTCCTGAAGGGGAATATCTTGGCGCTGAGATTACCATGACTGCAGATATTGGCGCTTTCTGCAAGATCGGCATCTGCAACTCAGGCCAGATTGGATATGGAACAGAAAGCATTGGCAACGGGGAAACTTTATCTTTGTCACCAGGGCGGTCTCCGGATTATTTTCTATTCCTGAATCCAGAAGGGAAGGAGTGTACATTCACACTTGCAATCAAATAGGAGCATTTCATGAGAGTTTTCCTGCTTGGTGATTCTACATGCGCAGAGAAAAGCGCAGAAGCCAGACCTGAGACTGGCTGGGGCGAATGCTTCCAGCAGTATCTTAAAGATGGCTGGTTTGTTGATAATCGTGCTATAAACGGGCTATCAACACGTGACATGATAGCAAAAGGGCTGTTTCAGGCTATCGTTGATGATGCTGAGCCCGGAGATGTCGCACTTGTACAGTTCGGCCACAATGACAGCAAGAACGAGGATCCTTCCCGCTATTCAGATCCATGGGGACAGTATATAGCCAATCTTGTCTATATGGCTGGAAAGCTTGCTGGAAAAGGTGTCCGGACTGTTTTCATCACATCCATAGCAAGAAGACGTTTTTCTGATGGCCTTGTCGTTGATACCCATGGAGACTATCCTGCGGCAATGAAGGCTGCAGCGCATCAGGCAGGCTGCCCTTGCCTGGATCTGACTGTCCCGACGATGGTCATGCTGCAGAGGGAAGGAGAGGAAGCATCAAGAAAATTCTTCATGAACTTTGCCCCTGGCCTGTATCCGAATTATCCGGAAGGAGACAGTGACGATACGCACCTCAGGCCTGATGGCGCGTCCTGGATCGCATCTCTCGTCCACGATGGCCTCAAAAGCCTCGGCATCATGGAGGATAGTTTAATATAGTTCATCTTTTTTCAGCTGCTGCCGTGAAATATCATTGGAAAATCCAGGTAATTGGTCTGTTTTCTTTGCACATATAGCCATAGTTGTGTACTATTGATAGAAATTATCTTGGGAGGAATATATGGATACATCCTCAGCGCAGATGCTGATTTCGATGGTTCTTTACATGTGCATCGTGATCGGTATCGGTGTTTATTTTGCCAAGAGAGCTAACCAGAATAGCGATAACTACTATCTTGGCGGACGTTCACTTGGTCCATGGGTTGCTGCCTTCAGCGCAGAGGCTTCTGATATGTCAGGCTGGCTTCTGATGGGGCTTCCTGGACTGGCTTATTGGTGTGGGCTTGCAGATGCCTTCTGGACGGCTATCGGGCTTGCGATCGGAACATATATAAACTGGTTGCTTGTCGCGAAGAGACTTCGCCGCTATTCACATGTAGCAGGCAACTCGATCACGATCCCTGAGTTCTTCAGCAACAGGTTCCATGAGGGAAGGAAGGTAATCCTTACTATATCCTCTCTTTTCATACTGATATTCTTCTGTGTATATGCGGCAAGCTGCTTTGTAACATGCGGCAAGCTGTTCTCTTCTATATTCGGAGCCCCTTACATCCCAATGATGCTCTGCGGAGTCGCTTTTGTGGTCATATACACATTCCTCGGCGGCTTCCTTGCAGAGAGCGCCAGTGACTTCATGCAGGCCATCATCATGGTCTTTGCGCTCATAATCGTGCTTGTATCCGGAACGATAGCTGCCGGTGGTCTTGGGCAGGTAATGGAGAATATAAAGAATATCCCGGGATTCCTTGAGTTCTTCCAGATTGCTTCTCCTGCGGTGAATGAGGCCGGGGAGCAGGTGATAGCCAATGGGGCTCCTGTCTTCAATGACGCGCTTGCTTATCCTCTGCTCAACGTCGCATCAATGCTTGCATGGGGCCTTGGATATTTCGGGATGCCTCAGGTCCTTCTCAGGTTCATGGCCATAAGGAGATCCGATGAGCTGACAAAGAGCCGCCGTGTCGCGACTGTATGGGTGCTTATATCGCTTCTTGCCGCTGTCATGATAGGACTTGTCGGAAGGGCATATGCGCCGACTGCATTCATAACGAAGTCAGCCTCTGAGAATATCTTCTCATATCTGGCGAGCATGCTTATGCACCCGCTTTTCGCAGGTCTTGTGATGGCTGGCATCCTTGCTGCTACCATAAGCTCCTCAGATTCATATCTGCTGATAGCAGCATCTGCATTCTCGAAGAATCTCTTCCAGGGTGTCTTTCATACAAAGGCTAACGATAAGCAGGTGATGGTCGTCTCAAGGATAACGCTGATAGTCATAGCGATGCTTGGAGCTCTCATAGCTCTTGATGAGGACAGCATCATCTTCACGATCGTAAGCTTTGCATGGGCGGGATTCGGTGCAACTTTCGGTCCTCTCATGCTTTTCTC
>CASFMA010000075.1 GCA_949295675.1 uncultured Spirochaetales bacterium
AAAAATGTCATGTTGCAGAATGTTGCAAATTATATTGACATCAGATTTTAGCAGTTTAGAATCTAATTGATTAAGGAGAGTTTATGGCAGATATAATGAGACCTGTGCCTTTCCAGGAAATGCTTGAGAGGATAGCCGGTGAGTTAAGGAACCACGGCTCTGTTTTCGGTATAGACTCAAGTCTTTTCTATAATGATCGAAGGAAGAAGAAGGTAAAGATCTTTTCATCTACCGCATCTAATCCTGTAGGTCCCGCAGCCGGACCTCATACCCAGCTTGCCCAGAATATAGTCACCTCATATCTTGCAGGCGCCCGCTTCATCGAGCTCAAGACTGTCCAGATAATGGACCGGCTGGAGATTGCCAAGCCATGTATAGACGCGCGGGACGAGGCCTATAATGTCGAATGGTCGACTGAGTTCACGCTGGAAAAGGCCTATGATGAATACCTCAAGGCCTGGTTCATACTCAACATCATCGACGGGATGATGTCAGGAGGAATGAAGGATACCCCATCATTCCTGTTCAATATGTCTGTAGGCTATGATCTCAAAGGCATCAAGGAAGAGCGGATGCAGGTATTCATCGATAACATGATCGAGTCGGAGAAGCCAGAGTTCGATGAGTACATGGCAATAGCCCGTGCCCTGCTTGAGGACAATCTCTTCGAAGGGACAGAATGGGAGGGCGTTGCACTCAGATGCGCGAAGAACATCGAGATGATATCACGCAGGATCGCATCTTCTGCCACTATCTCTACGATGCACGGATGCCCGCCTGATGAGATTGAGTCAATCTGCTCATACATGCTGGAGGAAAAGGGCATCGATACATTCGTGAAGCTCAATCCGACGCTGCTGGGCTATGACAGGGCGCGTTCAATCCTGGACAGCCATGGCTTTGATTATATCGTGCTGAAGAGGGAGACGTTTGAGCATGACCTCCAGGAAAAGGATGCTCTTTCGATGCTTCACCGCCTTGCAGCGCTTGCCGCAAAGAAGGGTAGGAAGTTCGGAGTGAAGCTCACCAACACGCTTGGCACGCAGAATGACGGCTCAGTGCTTCCAGGCACAGAGAAGTACATGTCTGGGCGCTCCCTTTTCCCTCTCTCCCTTTCTGTTGCCATAATGCTATCAGTTGAGTTTGATGGCAATCTCCCGATATCTTTCTCAGGCGGTGTTTCGGCCCTCAATGCCCAGAAGCTTTTCGAGGCGGGCATACATCCGCTGACTTTAGCGACTGATATGCTCCGTCCTGGTGGATACTCCCGCATGACGCAGATCGCCGCGATCCTCAACGAATCGGATGGTTGGGATCTGGACAGGATAGACACGGAAAAGCTCAGGGCCATAGGCAGGGAGTCTGAAGATGCCGAGTACCTTTCAAAGGAGCATCATGGCGACCGCTTGGCAAAGATATCATCTCCGCTTCCTTTGACAGACTGTTTCGTAGCGCCTTGCATCGAGGCTTGCCCGATAAACCAGGATATCCCTGATTACATAGCGCTTGCAGGTGAAGGCAGATGGGCAGAGGCTCTTGGCCTCATCTACCTCAAGAACGCACTTCCTGGAATAACTGGCTGGATATGCGACCATCAGTGCCAGCTCCACTGTTCACGCAACGACTATGAGAAGCCTGTCGAGATAAGGGCGATCAAGCGCCTGGCCGTTGAGAAGGGCATGGAGGAGATGCGACGTGATATCTGGGAGGCTCCGGATTCCCCGGCACCTGTGAAGGCTGCTGTCATAGGGGCAGGCCCTGCCGGGCTTTCAGCAGCTTACTTCCTCGCTCGTGCAGGTTTTGATACATCTGTATTCGAGAAGCAGGAAGATGCAGGCGGTGTTGTACGCTACGCTATCCCTGAGTTCAGGATCCCTTCATCTGTCGTGGATGCTGATGTCGCATTCATAAAGGACAATGGCGTAAAGTTCAACTTCTCGTCAGAGAAGACTGTTGAAGAGCTGCGTAATGAGGGCTTTGCCTATATATTCGTGTCTATCGGGGCGACAAAGCCGAATGATGCAGGTATCAAGGGCAATACCCCACGCGAAAGCGCTGTGTCCTTCCTTGTCCGTGCAAAGCGGGGTGAGGTGAAGTCCCTTGGGCAGAGCGTCGTTGTCGTAGGCGGCGGCAATACAGCGATGGATGCCGCACGCATGGCAAAGAGGATACCTGGCGTCGAGAAAGTAACGGTTGTCTACAGAAGGGGAATCAGCGAGATGCCTGCTGACAGGGAAGAGTACGAGGAAGCATTGGCAGATGGCGTTGATTTCAAGTTCCTCCATAATCCAGCTGAGGCCCAGGATGGCAAGGCAGTGCTGAGCATCATGAGGCTCGGGGATCCTGATGCCTCCGGCCGCAGGAGTCCTGTCGCTACAGGCGATACAGCGGTGATTGACTGCGATTACCTAATAACAGCGATCGGAGAGAAGGTCGATCCTTCTGTATTGGAAGCTCTCGGGGCTTCTTCTGAGGAAGATGGACTTTACATAATAGGTGATGCCGCTACCGGTCCTTCCACGGTCGTCAGGTGCATGGCATCTGCCCGTGATGCGGTGGACAAGGCTATCGACAGCGTATATGAGGCCATGGAAGAGGAAGACGATGACGAGGACGAGTGCTCCTGCGGCCATCACCATGGAGAAGGCGAGGAATGCAGCTGCGGCCATCATCATGACGATGAGGACGACGATGATGAGATGAGCGAGGCTGAAGAGGCTGAGCTAAGGGGTGCTGAGGATGAGTTCTTCCTCTCCATAAAGAAAAAGAAGTCGAAGCTTCTCATCCCAGGAGATGAGGATGATGAGTTCTTCGCAGCTTCAGAGGCTTCAAGGTGCCTGGAATGCAACTATCTTTGCCTCAAGTGCGTTGAGGTATGCCCGAACAGGGCGAATGTCGCAATAGATCTGAGGGAGACAGGGCTTTTCGATGATCCTTATCAGATCCTCCATCTTGACGCATATTGCAATGAGTGCGGGAACTGCGCTACGTTCTGCCCGCATGCTGGCCGTCCTTATAAGGATAAGCTCACGCTCTTCTCCCTGAAGGAGGACTTCGAAAACAGCGGCAACAGCGGATTCTACATCGAGAATGATGAGGTTCTTATCCGCATTGACGGCAATGTAACGGAAGGAACGATAGGCAAGGACGGATCTCTTGATGCCGATGTCCCTGATGAGATCAGGGCAATGATAGAGAAGGTCCTCATCTCGTATTCATATCTTCTGGGGCCTGTGGAGGAATGATATGGCAGATATCATAATAAAGAATATCAGGATAATGCAGACAAAGCCTCCTTTCGAGGTTGAGGAAGGCGTTGATGTGGTGATTTCAGGATCGCTGATCGAGAGGGTGGGGAAAGGTGCTGCAGATGGCATCGAAGCCAGTACTGTCATAGATGGGACCGGCCGTACCCTCATCCCCGGCAATGTATGTGCTCACCATCACTACTATTCAGGGCTTTCACGAGGGATGCTCATCTCTTCAGGTCCTCAGACAGACTTCATACAGGTCCTGAAGGAGTGGTGGTGGCGCCTTGACAGGGCTCTTGATGAGGAGGCCTGCTATTACTCGTCGCTTATCTGCTCCCTTGATGCCATAGCGGCAGGGACCACCACGTGCATCGACCACCATGCCTCCCCGTCATATATCAAAGGATCGCTTTCGGCGATTGCAAAGGGCATGGAAGAGGTCGGCGTAAGAGGCGCGACCTGCTACGAAGTCACCGATCGCAATGATGGAATGGCTGAGGCTGAGGCAGGAGTTGAGGAGAATGTGCGCTTTGCAGATGAAGTTGACTCGCGCATAGCACAGGGCGAGGATGTTCTTTGCGAGGCTATGATTGGCGGGCATGCCCCCTTTACGCTTCCTGATGCTGCCCTTGACCTTATGGCTGAGGCTGTGGAATCAACGGGAAGGGGAATGCACCTCCATGTCGCTGAGGACAAGTATGATTCGGTAGCATCCCATCACTATCATGGTGATGATATCGCAGTGCGTCTGGACAAGCATCATCTTCTTTCGGAGAACACGCTTCTTGTCCATGGCGTCCACCTCTCTGACAGCGAGATCGCTCTCATAAACGAGCGTGGCTGCTTCCTCGCGCATAATGCCAGGTCCAACATGAACAACCATGTAGGCTATACAAGAAGGATACCGCAGGTCAGGAAGCTCGTGCTTGGGACAGATGGCTGCGGAGGAAACATGCTTGAGGAGATAAAGATAGCTTTCTTCAAGCATAAGGATGATGGCGGGACATGGTGGCCTGCTGACTTCGTGGGTGCCCTCAGCAGAGGCAATGATCTTGTCGAGTCCGTATTCAGAGGCCGTGGCAAGTGGGGCAGGATAGCTCCTGGATACAAAGCGGACCTTGCTGTCCTCTCATACTATGCGCCGACACCGGTCGAGAGCGCGAATGCCGCTACCCACCTTGTATGGGGAGTGTCTTCGAATGCTGTGGAAAGCACTATCGTCAATGGCCGCGTAGTATATCGCGACAGGAAGTTCATGACAGTCGATGCGGAGAGCATATACAAGGAAGCCCAGCGTGTCGCAAGGCGCGTATGGAAGATAACAGATGGAATCAAAGCATAAGGAGTTTTTATGATACAGGACAGGATAAGGGAACTTGCCGAGAAGTACAGGGATTACACAGCTGAGAATCTTTCGAAGCTCGTCCAGACAAAGAGCTACAGCTCGAAGGAGGAGGATGTCTGCCATCTTCTGGTCAAGCTCTGTGAGGAAGCTGGCTTTGACGAAGTCAGGATCGATGGGCTTGGCTCTGTGATCGGCCGTGTCGGAAACGGGCCTAAGAAGCTTGCGTTCGATGCTCATATCGATACCGTTGAAGTCGGTAACCTGAAGAACTGGGACTTCGATCCGTTCTCTGGAGCCATCGAGGATGGCCTTGTGAAGGGAAGAGGCGCATCTGACCAGAAGGGAGGCGCTGCCTCTATGATCACAGCCGGCCGCATACTCAAGGAGCTTGGCTATGGCGGTGAGTATACAGTCTATTTCACATTCACTGTCATGGAAGAGGACTGTGACGGCATGTGCTGGAAGTATCTCATAGAGGAAGAGAAGTTCAAGCCTGACATGATCGTTTCGACAGAGCCTACATCCTGCCGCCTGTACCGCGGACATAGGGGAAGGATGGAGATACGCGTGATCCTCAGGGGTATATCATGCCATGGCTCTGCACCTGAGAGAGGTGTATCAGCAGCGTACAAGGCTGCGCGTGCAGCCCTTGCCATCGAGAAGCTCAACAACGATCTGCAGCCAGATGATGACAACTTCCTTGGGAAGGGAACGATCACAGTCTCCCAGATGGATGTCAAGGGACCTTCACAGTGCGCTGTGCCTGACTATGCGATGCTCTACTGCGACCGCCGCCTGACATGGGGAGAGGATGCAGAGCTTGCGATAAGCCAGGTCAAGAAGTATGTATCGGAGGCGACAGGAGATCCTGAGGATGCGATCATAGTGGAGATGCCTGACTACGACAAGACAGCATGGACTGGGAAGAAATACTCACAGGAGCTTTATTTCCCGACATGGAAGCTGGATGAGAAAGCAGAGCTTGTGCAGGCTGGCATCAGGGATTATGAGGCAATGTTCGGAAAGAAGCCTGTCGTCGACAAGTGGACGTTCAGCACAAACCTTGTCGCAACCACCGGACGGCATAAGATCCCTGCAATCGGCTTCGGACCTGGAGACGAGGCACAGGCCCATGCGCCTAATGAGATAAACAGGGTGGAAGATCTTGTGATCTGCTCAAAGTTCTATGCAATGCTTCCTTACGCCCTTGAGAACAGGACAGAGTAGGAAAGGCTGAGCTGATCAGATGGCTCCCTTCATGCTGCGCGTGGAGGGAGCTCTTTTTGCTGCGGCTATGTCCATGATTGCCTTGCCCTCCCTATTGCTGTATAGTTCATCTGCTATGAGACGGCTTATTGTCGGTGATATCCATGCTCATTACGATATGCTGATCAAGGTGCTTGGCAAGGCATCATTCAACCCTGCCGCAGATATCCTTTATTCTGTAGGGGATCTCCTGGACAGGGGAGACAAGCCTGTTGAGACGATACGTTTCCTCATGTCCCTGCCATCATTCCGCCCAGTGCTCGGCAACCACGACGCCTGGTTTGAAAGCTATCTTTCCAGCGGCGTCCCTGATCCTTCCTGGCTCGTAGGGAACGGCGGCCGCAATACTTTAAGGGCCCTCAGCAGCATATCTGATGATGAGAAGGATTCAATAAGGGCCTGGTATGCTTCCTTCCCTGTTGTCCGGGTTGAGGATGATATCATGATCGTGCATGGAGGAATTCCCACCGCCTATACCGATGCAGAGCTTTGCGCGATAGCCTCGAGACCGCGGCCTGTGCCTCTTATCAGCAGATCGATCGAAGAGGATGGCGACAATATCTGGCTTGAGGATTTCCTGTGGGACAGGAACTATCTTTACAGCGCCATGGACGCAAGCGGGTGGAAGAGAGGTGACAGGAAGCCTGAAAGGCGGCTGAAGCCTTTGCGGACAAAGCGCACATTATTCATCGGGCACACTCAGCTGAGGCCTGAATGCTGCCCCTTCATCTCAGAAAAATTCCATCTTGTGGCCATCGATACCGGGACAGGCTCAGGGCTCGGTCCTCTTACAGTCATGGATATCGATACGAGGCAATATTGGCAGGCGGAAGCTGACGGAATAAGGCTCTGAACTCTTTCTCATGCCCTCGTAAATGCGTAGAATCATTGTGATGCACGCTTCAAGGAACAGGATAATAGCCCTGAATATCATATCATTCCTGGGACAGGGTTCCCTTTACATGATGAACCTTGCCTTCGTCTATTACGTAAGGTATACGATCGGTGCCTCAGCCTTTGCCGTAGGGGCTGCTGGAGCCCTGTACAATCTCACATATCTTCTTGGCTGCCTATTCATCATACCTCATCTGTCCAGGTTCCGCAAAAGCCGTGTGATAATGACCGCGTATGTAGGTATGGGGCTGTCGATAGCACTGCTGATGATGACAAGTTCCATGGCTCTGGTTTATCTCTGCCTTGCCCTGTACGGCGCATTCATGGCTCTTGTCTGGCCATCTGTCGAGGGGTGGCTGACCGAGGGGCTCGAAGGCAGGCTTCTGAACAAGGTGCTTGGCTACTTCTCGTTCTCCTGGAGCTTCGGCGTGGCTGTCTCACCTATGGCCACGACAGTGTTCTCTGCCTCTGACCCGCGTTATGCTTTGATAGCAGGTGAGGCGTTGTTTGCGCTCATAATAGCGATTGTCGCAGCTGTATCAAGGCGGTATGGCGAAGAGCCATACGTTGAAGCTTCCAATGATCTTCCGATCATGGGGGAGGAGACTGGCAATAATGGCGAGAGGATCATGGGCTGGATAGGCGCCACATCTGTATACTTTGTCCTTTTCCTCACTCTCAATATATTCCCGATGCACGCGCTTGAGGATCTTGGCATAAGCGAGGAGGCCAGCGGGGTGTTCCTCTCTCTCAGGGGATTTGTATCCTGCATATTATTCGTGGTCCTGTCCCGTGTCTCATGGTGGCAGAAATCCCGGAAGAGGATACTGCTGTCGCATGTGATGCTTCTTGCCATAGTCCTGATGATGGCGTTTTCATCATCAATGGCACTTCTCACTCTCTCTTTCCTGTCCTTTGCCTTTGCGTTCCCTGTGCTTTATTCCATCAGCGCATTCTTCAGCGCATCAGGCTCTCCCGATAAGGTCAGGACGATGAGGATCCATGAGGTTATGCTCAACCTCGGCTCTGTGCTTGGATGTCTTTTCGGCGGTGCCATATATGACAGGAGCAGCTATGGCACTCTTCTGCTGCTTACCGGAGCTGCGCTTTCTGCCGTCATCATCGCAGAGGCAGTCATATTCCTTCGCCATGGAGGAATGAGTCAAGGTGATGCAGCAGCGTCCTGACATCATCAAGGAAGCTGTCCCTGCCTACTGACCCTATCGCTTTCTCTATATCATCATCGAAAGACTCCGGCAGGGAAGGGCAGAGAAGATGGGCGTATCCCACGAGCTTCTTCTCTCCTGGATGATAGACTCTGTTGTATGCGAATATGATATCGAAATAAGAGACAAGGATAGCTGTGAGGCGGTGCTGCTGGCTGAATATGTCATGGCGCTTCACCGCAAGCTCCAGCTGCCTGATGAATGGCGAAGAGAACGATCCATTGATTATCTTCAGGTTATCCCTGATTATCCTTTCCCTTAGCTTCTCAGGATAACCTTGTGAGATCTCATTCCGTACAGCATCAAGCCATCCGCTGCGGTCAGCGAGGATCCTTGATGTCAGGATGTTGTACAGGATACATGTCGTGTAGCCGATCTTCGCCCTCTGGTCCCGGTAGACGGACTTTATCTCATTCTCAGTCCATTCAATGCTGCGGAACATTATGTCAAAGGGGACGCCGCCGCTGCAGGCTTCATCCCCTTCCTCGAAGAATGAGATAGAGATCTGCGCGTCAAGGCCAAGGGACGCATAGACAGCAGCCCTCTCATCTTCGCTGATATGCGCTGATGAGTAGACATAGATATCGTAGTCTGAGTCGCTGTCGTTTATCGCGCTCGTCCTTGATCCAGAGAGAGCTACAGCCTCGACCTTGCTGTTCTCCATGAACCTCTCTGCAAGTTCTTCAGGTTTCATCTTTTATTTTGCTGCTGCCGAATCCCAGGCGAGATTGCCTTCCTTGTCGGTGTATGTGTAGGCGATGGCATAGTAGATGATAGGATCTTTCTCCTTCCATCTTCTGTATGCCGCGGAGACAGCAGAGGCCATTCCCCTGTTGTTCACATAGTCCTTTCCCCTGTCCAGCATTATGGCCCTGAGCGATCCCAGCGAGATCTGGATCTTCTTTGAGTAGAGAGCGATGGCAAGTTCGCCTATGAAATCATAGATTTCGTCATTTGTCATAGATACATCCCCTATGCAATTGACTGTACAGCACAGAGCGATTTCAGGCAATCTTCAAAATGCCGATAACAGGCAAAATCTATATTCTTACTTTCATTTTCTGTTGTATACTTAAGATGCGATGAGGATAATTTCTCATTATGCAATGAAAAACCTAATGAATGGAGGACATATGCCGCTTACGAGTATCAATGATACGGTTGTCAGGGTAGATGCCGAGGCCAAGGCGAGAGGAGAGGCAAGGTATATTGCCGATTATACGTTCCCTGACATGCTCTATGCGTATATGGTGCGTTCATCCGTGCCGAGAGGTAAGATCCTTGATATGCACATCCCGCAGCTTCCTGAGGGATATTATTTCATATCCGCAAAGGATATCCCGGAGAACGGGAGGAATGAGCTGTGGATGATCCAGAAGGACTGGAGATGCTTTGCTGACGGTGATGTCAGATATGTCGGCGAGACGATAGGCCTTCTTGTGGGGCCTGACAGGAATATCCTCAAGTATCTTCTCGACAACACCACTGTCGAGTACGAGGAGGAGACTCCGGCTGTCACGATAGATGACGCGCTTCTGCTGAAAGGCGGCGCTATATACGGCGAAGACAATATCCTGTGCTCCCTCTACTGCGAGAAAGGGCGGCCGATGCAGGATATCTTCAATGAGGCTGACAGCGTGTTCACGGAGACATTGGAGACAGGATTCCAGGAACATGTCCATCTTGATACCAATGGCGCGATAGTGACGGAAGAGGATGGGAAGTATGTCCTTTACGTTTCCGCGCAGTGCCCGTTCTATGTGCGCAAGTCTGTCGCCGGCCTTCTTGGGCTCGCTCCTGAGGATATAGTGGTGAGGCAGGTCACTACAGGAGGCGCGTTCGGAGGCAAGGAACACTTTCCTGATGTCCTCTGCGGACCGCTGCTTGTCGCTGAGAGCATAATACATAAGCCGATAAAGCTCATATTCGACAGGACCGAGGATATGCTTTACTCTGTCAAGCGCCATCCTTCGAAGACAATCTTCCGAACAGCTCTTGATAAGGAAGGGAACATACTAGGCGTCGAGGGGACTATCTACTACAACTGCGGAGCTTATCTTTCAGCATCGTACGTTGTCCTGCAGCGCGGCGTGTTCCATGCGAACGGTGTCTATGACTTCCCAGCCACATATCTCAAAGGCATGGGAGTCGCGACCAACACCTTCCCGTCAGATGCCTTCAGGGGATTCGGTGCGCCGCAGACACTCTTTGCCATAGAGACCCATCTTGACCATATCGCAAGGAAGTTCGGGTTCGATCCTGCTGAATATAAGTCAAGGTATTTCATAAAGAAGGGCGGGGAGACTGTGACGAACGGACACATCGTCGAGGATGTCAAGCTTCCTGAGATGCTCAAGCAGATTGCAGATGCCTCCGACTATTACAGGAAGGCCGCTGAGTATGGCATAGGATCAGGCAAGGGCATAGGCATATCGTTCTATAACCATGGAGGGGCTTTCACAGGAAACGGCGAGCAGGCGATCATCAAGGCCCATGCAAGGCTTGTGAAGACAGGGGAGAGAGTCCGCATAGAGGTCGGCTCCACGGAGATGGGGCAGGGCTTCCAGACAGCGCTCCGCAAGATCGCGGCAAATGCTCTCGGCATAGATATCGAGGATGTGGATTATCCTGATCCAGATACATCCATCGTTCCTGACTCCGGTCCGACGGCCGCATCACGATCCACCATGATAGTCGGCAAGATAATCGAGGAGTGCGCCAAGGAGATGAAGGAGAGATGGGCAGAGGGTGACTTCTCCGTCGAGAAGGAATATGTCCATCCTGAAGGACATCCATGGGACCAGTCTACGTTCCGTGGCGATGCCTATCTGGGATATGGCTGGGGAGCCGCCGCCGTCGAGGTCGAGGTTGACAGGCTGACCAATGAGGTGAAGACTGTCGGGATCTGGACAAGCCATGATGTCGGGCATGCTATCGACGAGCTTATCGTCCATGGACAGGTGAACGGCGGTGTCATCCAGTCTCTCGGCTATGCCTCCATGGAGAAGATGGAGAACAAGAACGGGCACTTCAGGCAGGAGTCGATGTCCGATTATGTGATACCTACAAGCATGGACTTCCCAAAGCAGGAATGGTTCCTTGTGGACAACCCATACCAGTGGGGGCCTCAAGGCGCGAAGGGAATGGGCGAGCTTGTGTTCAATGGTGCTGATGCCGCATATGTCGATGCTGTTGAACGTGCGCTTGGCATAACAGTTACTAAGATACCGATTCCTGGAGAGGATATCGAGGAGGCGCTTGAGAATGTATAAGGAGATTGAGTTCCGCGTTAATGGGAACAAGGTACTGTATTCCGGCAATCCGCTCAGGAGGCTTGTCGATGTCCTGAGGGAGGATCTTGGACTGCTTGGCGTCAAGGAAGCCTGCGGAGAGGGGGAGTGCGGCGCATGTTCCGTCATAAAGGATGGCAAGCTTGTCACTTCATGTATCATTCCAGTAGGCGCGTGCCTTGGCTCTGATATACTCACTATCGAGGGAATACGCGATACAGACAAAGGCAAATGCCTTGTCGATGCGTTCAGGGATGGCGGTGCTGTCCAGTGCGGCTTCTGCATCCCTGGCATGGTGATGGCTGCATATGCCCTTCTTGAAGGCAATCCAGATCCAAGCGAACGTGATGTGAGGGTCGCGATAAGCGGCAATATCTGCAGATGCACCGGCTATGATCTGATCGTTGAAAGCATAATGCTTGCAGCCAGGCGTGGAGGCGAACTATGGCAGTGATGATGAACTATATACCTGAGACACTTGATGAGGCGCTGCTCCTCAGGAAGGCGGAGGGAGCTATCCCACTGGCTGGTGGGACTGATCTGATGGTCCAGGGCAAGCGCGGGATAGGGCTTGCGCCTGCTGCGGACAAGCCTGTGATGATAATATCATCGCTTAAGGAGCTCAAAGGCATAGCAATGCACGATGATGGCTCTGTCGAGATAGGCGCGCTGACCACGGCAGGGGAGATTGCCCAGTCTCTCATGGTTCCATGGCATGTCAGGATGGCCGCTTCAGGGATGGGCGCCGTTGCCCTCCGGAATACAGCGACGATCGGAGGCAATATCGGGAACGCTTCACCGAAAGGGGACCTGCCTCAGCCTCTCATCCTTCTTGATGCGGAGGTCGTGCTCATATCATTCGGCGGTGAGCGCCGCATGCTTCTCGATGATTTCATCAAGGGCTCGAAGAAGACGGATCTCCATGATGACGAGATCATAAAGAGCGTCATAATCCCTCCACATGACTTTACCTACAGCTATTACAGGAAGATAGGCATGAGGAAGGCAAATGCGATATCGAAGCTCTCGCTTTCCGCCGCGGCTGTCGTGAAGGATGGCCTTGTCGTTGATTTCAGGGCTTCGTCCGGGGCTGCAGGCCCTAAGGTCATCAGGTCACGCGAGGCTGAGTCCATGATAATCCGCCGCCCTGTCGATGAAATCCCTGATATAGTGCCGGATTTCCTCACTGCCTGGGATCATGCGATATCACCGCATGCAATGCCGAAGTACAGAAGGAACTCCACATCACGCATGCTCACAAGATTCCTTGAGGCAATCGTGAATGAAGAGGCTCCAGGCATCGTGGAATAAAGGAGGTTGAATGAATATCCTGCATCCGGAATCCCTTGAATCTGCTGTGATGATGAAAGGCCAATACGCTGATGCGCGCTATCTTGCCGGCGGAACAGCCGTCCTGTCGCTCATCGGCGGCCTTGGCGATGATGCTTCTCTCATAGATATATCCAGGCTTCTGCCTTGCTCTCTGTCCGCAGGGAAGGATGGCGTTTTGATAGGAAGCGGTTCAAAGCTATCCGGGATAGCTGGTTCTGCTTTGCTTCCAGGGCATATCAGGCAGAGCGCGATGTTCCAGAGCGCGCTTCAGCTGAGAGCACAGGCGACGATCGGAGGCAATATAGCCCTTTCACGCTTTGACAGCTACATGATACCAGCCTTGTATGTGTCGGACGCGGTTCTCTTCCTTATATCCCCGGCAGGACGCAGATCCATGAAGATCGATGAATATATCCTTTCAGGGGACAGGGACTCTATCATCGAGAGCATTCTGGTGCAGGATCTCTCCGAAGGCAAGGCTGTGAGGTTCGCAAGATCTTCCCATGCGCATGCGGCCCTTACTGCCGCGCAGGCAGCAGGCCGCTATGCCTATGCTGTGAGCGGATCTGGGTTCGCGTTTGGGGACAAGGACTCATATTCAGCCATCGATTATCGTGATGACCTTGCAGGCTCTGGCGCTTACAAGCGCTATCTTGCATCTGTCTGCTTCGGGGAGGCGGCCTTATGATTGATGTTCGGTGCAGGATAAACGGGAAGAGCGCAGTGCTGAGGGGCTTTGAGGATGAGAGGCTCCGCGATGTCCTTTATCGCTCTGGCTTCAGCTCTGTTCGTGACAGCGATGACAGGGAAGGCTTTGCAGGCTCTGACACTATCATATTCTCAGGTGTCCCCAGATACTCGAACCTGATTCTGCTTTATCAGGCGGAAGGTGCTGAGATAGAGACACCTGAAGGACTTCTTTCTGGACGTGAGACAAATGATGTCCAGGATGCGATGGTTGCCGCCGGCGTCGTGCAGAGCGCTTACAATGCCCCGGAGGCAGCTCTCCTCCTCACATGGCTTCTGTCCAATAACCCGGAGCCTTCCAAGGAAGATATAAAGGAAGCTCTTTCGGGCATATTCATCAGGGATGCCGGCTATGAGCACTACTACCTTGCAGTCAGGCTTGTCCAGGAGAAAAGGAATACAGGACATTACGTCACGCCTGTCTCCCCATCATTCAGAAGCGAGCTCGATATAGTCGG
>CASFMA010000076.1 GCA_949295675.1 uncultured Spirochaetales bacterium
TTCGAGCAGGGCAATGGGTACAAGAGGACGGCTACGATAACCGGACTGAACACATACACTGTGAGGGACTACAGGCGCAAGTATGCTTCAGGGGACACGTCCTGGGCGTACAGGGGCAGCGATGGAGCTGTCCGATAGAGACGGGTCCGGCTAATGCTGGGCCCATTATGATAGGGACATTTGATTTGGAAGCTTTTTCCGGATCTTTTGGATTTATCTTTGATTGGGCTTCACCTTAGCTTTCGCGGGTGAGGCCTTTCTTATTGCTGCATGGCATGTGCCTGGACAGTCCTTTTCCTTTCATCCATCTCGCTGAATATTGATGTGAATGTATAATGCTTGTCTATCCTTTTCCCTGCCAGATCCACAGCATAGCCCGTTGTGCATGCTGCTATGACTGTACCGATGCCAAGCCCTTGTATGCGTCCGGTGAACGAAAGGGTGAGGATTGCAGTGATCAGCAGACATATGACATCAAACATGATCTTGACCTTCGAGTATTCTGAATGTGTTATGACAGCGGATTCACGTGGAAAGAGATCAGTTGGGATCAAAGGCATCCTGCATCTGTTTGATATCGCGATGCCGAAAGCTATGACAGCGTAGCCTATAGCGAAGTAGAGTATCCTGAGCGGGATATTGAGAGGCAGTCTATAGATCCATAATGTATGGATGTCTGTCATTATCCCGAAGAAGAATCCAACGACAAATGACAGCAGATAGCTTATCACTATCTTCTTCCTCATCATGAAAAGCAGCAGTATCAGGAATGCCTGGAATATATATGTCCATGTTCCCAGTGACAGGAACGGCATGATCTTGTTAAGGGAGAATGGCACGCTTGATATCGCAGATATCCCAGATCCAGAATGAAGGAGAAGCACAACTCCCATGCTGTTCATCACCACAGCAAGCGCCAGCATCAGCTCTCCGCGTATTACTTTCATCATATCCTCCGACTGGGATTATAGTCAGTTGATTACGATAGAGCAATTTGATGATATTTATAGTTTGATAGCTTTGATCTATAATTGATCCATGAATCTTCAGTACATCAGATACTTCATCATCCTGTCGGAGACAAAGCACTATACCAGGGCTGCTGAGCTTATCGGCATAAGCCAGCCAAGCCTGAGTCATGCGATAAGGGAGCTTGAGAAAGAGCTTGGATTGCCTCTCTTCGATCCGGAGCACCGGACTGAGCTCACGTTATGGGGAGAGAGGTTCCTAGCAGCTGCCAGAAGCTCTCTTTCAATGCTTTCTGCCGGTATCCACGAGATGCGCATGGAGGCAGACGGCAAGGGCCATATAAGGCTTGGCTTCCTCCGTGTCCTCGGCACGGGACGCATACCGAAGCTTGCAGCCTCATATATGGAAAAGAACCCTGATGTTTCATTCTCATTCTCCTCAGGACGTACTTCAGAGCTTATCTCAGGCATCCGTGACTCGAGCCTTGATATAGCTTTCACCGCGGTTGGTGAAGGTGATGATCTTTTATCAAGATATCTGTTCTCTATGGATCTTGTGGCTGTTTTCCCTTCATCTCATCCATTGGCAGGAAAAAGCTCTGTATCCCTTGCGGATACTGCAGGGTACCCCCTGCTACAGTATTCAGAGGGAGCGGCCTTGCGTGCATTCATAGATGAGGAGTACAGGAAGATAGGGAAAAGCCCTGAGGTTGCCTATGAAAGCCAGGAGGCTCCTGTGCTTGGAGGTCTTGCAGGTGCAGGATTTGGCTTTGCGCTGATGTTCAGGGACGAGGTTCCATCTCTCGGCAGCATTGTCTCTGCTGATATTTCCCCTAGGATAACCGTCCCGATATATGCGGTGATTGATTCCAGGAGGATGGCAAGCCCTACAACGCTTTCTTTCCTTGATTATATAAGCAGGCCAAGCCTTGAATGAGCATTTTCCGTTCTGTATCCTGTTTCCATGATCAGGAAAGCCACGGTTGATGATATCCCTGCTGTTGCAGCGATATACGACGAGATACATAGCGAAGAGGAAAAGGGGGATATCATTGTAGGATGGGAGAGGGATGTCTATCCCACAGAGCAGACTGCGCTGAGTGCCCTGGCTGCCGGAGAGCTCTTCGTAGAGGAGTCTGATGGCGTTGTCGTAGGCGCTGCGATAATCAACCAGAAGCAGGTTGATGTCTACAAGTACGGAAGCTGGAGCGTTGATGCCGCTGATGATGAGGTTATGGTTCTCCATACCCTTGTCATATCGCCAGGAGCAGGAGGAAAGGGGCTTGGCCTTGAGTTTGTCAGGTTCTACGAGGACTATGCCATCTTGAACGGATGCAGATATCTTCGCATGGATACGAATGAGCGCAACAGCCGTGCACGTGCAATGTATTCGCGCCTCGGGTACAGGGAAGTCGGGATTGTCCCATCTGTATTCAATGGCATCGATGGGGTGATGCTCGTGCTTCTGGAGAAGAGCCTATGACAGATGTTGATGGGTATATACGCGAGAAAGTCCATGGGCTTTATTGGGATGCTGATGAGAACTGCGCGCGGACTGTGCTGCGTATCCTGTCGGATCTTTTTGCTGTTCCTGTGGAGAAG
>CASFMA010000077.1 GCA_949295675.1 uncultured Spirochaetales bacterium
TACATCCACCATGTCGATGGACTGCCTGATTTCAAGGCATTGAGATTCACGAAGTACAACCAGTACGAGTCAATGATACTTCCTCTCCAGAAGTATCTTGAGGACAGCGGTGTTGATATAATGACAGAGACAAAGGTGACAGATGTGCGCTTTTCAATGGCCGGCGGGAAGAAGAGGGCTGCCGCGATCACCGTTGCCGACAAGGAAGGGGAGCATATAATAGCTCTTTCAGATGATGATATGCTGTTCATCACCCCTGGCGGCTGTGTTGAGAACAGCACCCTTGGCTCTCAGGACAGTGCTGCCGAATACAGGCCTGAGCTGAAGGCCGGTGGCGGATGGGATCTCTGGAAAAGGATAGCTATGCAGAGCGATGATTTCGGGCACCCCGAGAAGTTCTCCTCGGACCCTGGCAAGACGACATGGATGAGCGCTACCGTGACTCTTTACGATGATCGTGTGGTGCCATATATAAAGCGGATAACAAAGCGTGACCCATATTCAGGACGTGTCGTTACAGGCGGTATCGTCACAGCGAAGGACTCTTCATGGCTTCTTAGCTGGACATTCAATAGGCAGCCTCAGTTCAGGACGCAGGGCAGGAATGAGCTTGTAGGCTGGATATATGGGCTTTTCCCTGATCAGGAAGGTGACTTCGTGAGGAAGAAGATGCGTGACTGCACCGGCAAGGAGATTTGTCAGGAGTGGCTGTATCACATCGGGGTGCCTGTTGATGAGATTGAGGATATCTCATCCTCTTCGTGCAATACAGTTCCCTGCATGATGCCTTATATCACAGCGTTCTTCATGCCAAGGGCCAAGGGAGACAGGCCACTGGTCGTCCCTGAGGGTGCCGTCAACTTTGCATTCATCGGCCAGTTCGCGGAGACAGAGCGTGATACGATCTTCACAACAGAGTACTCCATCCGCACAGCGATGGAAGCTGTGTATACGCTAATGGATGTCGAGCGGGGCGTGCCAGAGGTATGGGGAAGCATGTTCGATGTCAGGGATCTTGTGAAGGCTTCTGTATCGCTGAGGGACGGAAAGCCGCTTACTGAGATGAACCTTGGGATCAAGGAGCGCATCGCCATGAAGGAAATGCTTAAAAGGATAGAAGGAACGGATATAGAGAAGCTCTTGATCAAATACAATGCGATATGAGCAAAGGGGGCCTGCAATGGCCTCCTCTTCTGCGATATGATATGCGGAACCTGCCGACCGCTCCTCATATAATGAAAAACAGCAGCAAATGACCTCAGTCACATGGCTTTCCGCTTACCGCTGCTACATTCCTGTCCTGACGGGGTTGGGCGGCGCTCATTGCCGAGGATCTGCTGCTGAACGGAGAGAGGGGGATTCGAACCCCCGATGGCTTTTGACCATACACGACTTCCAATCGTGCACCTTCGACCACTCGGACATCTCTCCAATGCTTTGATGCTCTGAATACTTTGCAGAAACATGGCAATTTTGTCAATGCGTGAAGGTCCTGCTTCTGCAATATAGCAAAATCAAATTCAGATTATGCAGTCCTTATACATTTTACAGAATAAATATTCAAAGAATTTCTAAAGAAAACGCTATATTTTTCTTGCAGAAATTATAGAAATCACTTTATAAACAAGAAAAGGCGGGTGTTTTTCGTCTTTTGACTTGGAGGCTATTGACTATAATGTGGAAGTACATCCTGAAGCGGTTGCTGATGATGATACCTGTCCTGCTTGGAGTCACTTTCATAGTGTTCTTCATAATGAGCATGACGCCAGGCGATCCAGCAGCTATCATACTTGGCGACCAGGCTACTCCTGAGGCTATTGCCCAGCTGCGGGAAGAGCTTCGGCTGAACGATCCCCTTCTTGTAAGATATGTGCAGTATATAGTTGACATGCTGCATGGTGATTTCGGGGAATCATACAAAAATGGAATAAGCGTAGCATCGCAGGTCCTTGATAAGTTCCCTAACACTGCGATCCTTGCCATTGCTGGCATATTGGTAGCTCTCGCGATAGGTATTCCTGTCGGGATCATATCTGCCCGTAAGCAATATTCCGCTTTGGACAATGTCTCAATGGTATTCTCCCTTATAGGAGTGTCCATGCCTGTATTCTGGCTCGGCCTGCTCCTTTCCCTTCTTTTCGCCCTCAAGCTTGGCTGGTTCCCTTCGCAAGGCATGGGGAAGGGGTTCCTTCCTCTTCTCAGAAGCCTGGTGCTTCCTGCTATCACATTGGGGACAGGCTCAGCCGCGACCGTAGCCAGGATGACAAGATCATCCATGCTTGAGGTCATCAGGCAGGACTATATCTCAACGGCAAGGGCGAAGGGCCTTTCAGAGAAAGTCATAACAAAGCGCCACATGTTCCGGAATGCCCTCATTCCTATCGTCACGGCTGTAGGGCTTCAGTTTGGACATCTCCTCGGAGGCGCTATGCTTACCGAAACTGTATTCTCCTGGCCGGGGCTGGGGAGGCTGATGATTGACTCGCTCAACAGCAAGGATATTCCGATGGTCCTTGGCAGCGTCCTTTTCATGACCATCATGTTCTCGTTCGTCAATCTTGCTGTTGATATCGTCTATGCGTTCATAGATCCGCGCATAAGAAGCCTTTACAGGAAAGCAGGCTTCAGGAAAAGGAGGGCAGTAGCCGTATGAGTGAAGCAGTCAAGAAAACACAGCGCTCCCTGTGGATGGATGCCTGGAGAAGGCTCAGGAAGAACAAGCTTGCCATGATAGGCCTTGGCTTTATCGCTCTGCTTGTCGTCCTTGCGATATCAACAATAGTCGTGGATATAGTCACAGGCGGGTCTTTCTATGACGAGCATGTGATCAAGCAGAACCTGAGGCTGCGCCTTCAGGGGCCTTCAAAGGATCATATATTCGGCCTTGATGAGTTTGGCCGGGATATATTCCTCCGTGTGATCTGGGCAATACGCTACTCTCTTTTCATGGGGACGGTGGCGATAGGCATTTCTGTCATCATCGGAAGCTTCCTTGGCGCAATCGCCGGCTTCTACGGCAAGATAACGGACAATGTGATCATGAGGATAATGGATATCTTCCTCGCGATACCTTCAATGCTGCTTGCCCTTGCCATCGTCGCGGCGTTCGGCACCAGCCTGACCAATGTCCTCATGGCTATAGCCATAAGCTATGTCCCGACATTCGCACGTACTGTCAGGGCCTCGGTCCTTACTGTCAAGGACCAGGAGTATATTGAGGCGGCGAGGGCTCTTGGCGCAAGCGATGCGAGGATAATAGGCAAGTACATAATACCTAACTGCCTTGCTCCTCTGATCGTCCAGGCCTCGCTTGGCGTTGCAGGGGCAATACTTTCGATCGCAGGTCTCTCGTTCCTAGGCCTTGGCATACAGCCTCCTACTCCGGAATGGGGATCAATGCTATCAAATGCCAGATCGTATATCCGTGATGGATGGCACATCACAGTCATACCAGGACTGATGATAATGCTTACCATACTCTCGCTGAATCTGCTTGGTGACGGGCTGAGGGATGCCCTTGATCCAAGGCTTAAGAACTGAGGTGCGGCATGGACAGCAAGGAATTGATCAGAATCGAGGATCTTGAGATCCACTATGAGACAGATGATGGAGTTGTCTATGCACTCAATGGCGTGTCGCTGCATGTCAATGAAGGCGAGACTCTCGGGCTTGTCGGAGAGACAGGGGCAGGCAAGACAACACTCGCGAAGGGAATACTGAGGCTTATCCCGTCACCGCCCGGCAGGATCGTGAAAGGCAAGGTCTTCTTTGAAGGTGAGGATATACTCTCATTTTCTGAGAACGATATGCACAAGATCAGGGGCAACGCGATCTCGATGGTCTTCCAGGACCCTATGACGAGCCTCAACCCTGTGATGACGGTAGGCGACCAGATCGCTGAGGTGATTGCAGTGCACAATCCGGGACTAAGCAAGGAAGAGCTGCGTGAGAGAGTCATTGCGATACTTGCGAAAGTCGGCATCTCCTCCGACAGGATAGATGAGTATCCTCATCAGTTCTCGGGAGGGATGAAGCAGAGGGTCATAATAGCCATCGCTCTTGCATGCAATCCTAAGCTGCTTCTTGCCGACGAGCCTACGACAGCTCTTGATGTGACCATCCAGGCTCAGGTCCTTGATATGATCCAGACGCTGAAGAATGAACTTAATACGGCGATGATCCTCATATCCCATGATCTTGGGGTTGTCGCGCAGACATGTGACCGCGTTGCGATTATCTATGCGGGCATGATCGTGGAAGAGGGCAATCTGAGGGATATCTTCAAGAATCCGCGGCATCCTTACACTATCGGGCTGCTTGAGTCTATCCCGTCACTCACGAAAGAGACGAAGCGCCTTAATCCGATAAAAGGCCTTATGCCTGATCCGACAAACCTTCCGCCAGGATGCCCGTTCGCTCCGAGGTGCAACTATGCGACAGAGGAGTGCGGCAAGTCAGTACCAGGCTTTGCCGAAGTCAATCCAGGGCATAAAGTCCGCTGCATAAGGGCTCATGAAGGGGAGGTGCGGTAATGGCAGAGCTACTGAGAGTGGAGAATCTCAAGAAGTACTTCACTACCAATGGAGGTCTCCTCCATGCTGTTGATGATGTATCATTCACGCTGGCCAAAGGTGAGACGCTTGGTGTAGTGGGAGAGTCAGGCTGTGGAAAATCCACGCTTGGCCGTACCATACTGCGCCTCCATGAACCTACGTCAGGGAAGATATTCTTCAAAGGGCAGGATATAACAGGACTCGATAAGAAGGCGATGAAGGAGCTGAGGCGGAATATGCAGATAATATTCCAGGATCCGTTCGCTTCATTGAACCCGAGGATGACAGTTGCCCAGACGATTCAGGAAAGCCTTCTCATCCAGGGTATCTTCTCCAGAAAGGACAAAGCCGGACTTGAGAAGCGCGTAAGGGAGCTCATGGATCTTGTCGGGCTTTCTCCGAGGCTCATCAACAGCTATCCGCATGAGCTTGATGGAGGAAGAAGGCAGAGGATCGGCATCGCCCGCGTCCTGGCCCTGAATCCGGAGTTCATCGTGTGCGATGAGCCGGTATCTGCGCTTGATGTCTCTATACAGGCCCAGATCCTGAACCTGATGCAGGATCTTCAGGATTCATTCGGATTCTCATATCTATTCATAACGCATGATCTTTCTGTCGTGAAGCATCTTTCAGATGAGATCATGGTCATGTATCTCGGGAAGATGGTGGAGAAGGCGAAGGCGAAGGATCTGTTCCGCAATCCATCGCATCCTTATACCCAGGCTCTTCTTTCAGCCATCCCTGTGCCGGATCCTGACTTCCGGAATGACAGGATACTCCTGCAGGGGGAGATCAGCAGCCCTGTAGAGCCTGCACCAGGATGCAGGTTCGCAGCAAGATGCCGCTTTGCGTCTGAAAGATGCAAAGGCGGTGATATACCGCTCAAGGAAGTAGAGCCAGGCCATTTTGTCGCCTGTGTTCTCTCTCAGGATATGAATGAAGGAGGTTCAAGATGAAAAGAACTTTGACTGTGATGCTCGTGCTTGCATTGGCTTCGCTCTCGCTTTTCGCAATGGGAGGAAGCGATAAGGCCGCTGATGCTGGCGATGGCTATAAGGATACTATCAGCATAGCAATCGGTGCTGATGTGACATCCTTCGATCCACATGTCGGCAAGGAGACTCCGGCAGTCGCTATCACGAACCATATCTATGACACTCTGGTCAATGTGGATCCAGAGACCGATGAGGTCGTGCCGCAGATAGCAGAGAGCTGGGAGGTCGTGTCAGATACCGAGTACAGGTTCCATATCAGGCAGGGGATCAAGTTCCACAATGGCGAGGACCTTACGGCAGACGATGTGAAGTACTCGCTTGACAGGGCAATAGCAAGCCCGGCTGTATCTTATATAGTTGATTTCATCGATCAGGTCACTGTTGAGGATGATTACACCGTGCTTATCACGCTGGATGCTCCTTATGCTCCTGCACTGAGGAATCTTGCTGTTCCTTTTGCTGCCATCGTCCCTAAGGACTATACGTCAGCCAATGAGGATGTCCTCAGGACAGTTCCTGTCGGATCTGGCCCGTATAAGTTCCAGGAGTGGTCACAGAATGACCATACGACGCTTGTAGCCAACGATGAGTACTATGCAGGAGCTCCTGCAACCAAGTACCTTGAGTTCCATGTCGTTCCAGAGGCGGCCCAGAGGACAATCGCCCTTGAGACAGGCGAAGTTGATATCGCTTATGATCCGCTTACGGCGGACAAGCAGAGAATCGAGGAGAATGATGAGCTCAGGCTTTATTCCGCTCCATCGCTTACCTGCTACTATCTCTCGATGAACATGAACAAGGCGCCTTTTGACAACAAGCTTGTAAGGCAGGCGATAAGCCATGCGATCGACAGGCAGCTCATAGTGGATACGCTTTATATGGGTGCTGGGCAGGCTGCTGATGATCTGATCGCGCCAGCTGTCTTCGGCTATTTCGGATGCGGTGTCGATGAGTACGATCCTGAGCTTTCCAAGCAGCTGCTTGCCGAGGCTGGGTATCCAAATGGGTTCTCCTGCACGATATGGGTGAACAACAACCAGGAAAGGGTCGAGGTATGCCAGGTTCTTCAGGCCATGCTCGGCGAGGTTGGCATACAGTGCAATCTTGAGGTTATGGAGTTCGGCACGTTCATAAGCCGCACGACATCCGGTGAGCATGATATGGCTTATTTCGGATGGGTCACATCAACGAAGGACGCGGACTATACTTATTATTCACTTGAGCATTCCTCACAGCAGGGAGCTGCAGGAAACAGGACATTCACTAACGATCCTGAGGTCGACAGGCTTGTTGAGATCGGACGCTCAAGCACTGATGAGAGCGTAAGGCTTGAGGCTTACAAGGATCTTGCGGTATATCTGAAGGATCTGGCCAACAATGCCAACATCCTTTATACGGAGATCTCGGCAGGAGCAGGCGCGAACGTTGAGAATTTCGTGCTGGATCCTATAGGGTACCATGAGCTGCAGGACGTGAAGGTCAGCAGCAGATAAATGAATGCGGTCCGGTGGCTATGCCGCCGGATTCCTATTGGAGGAATAAATGCTTTTAAGTGAAATCACATGGGTTCAGGCTGAGGAATATTTCAAGCGCAATGATATGGTGATAATCCCGATAGGCAGCATAGAGTGCCATGGAAAACATATGCCGCTTGGAACAGATACCCTGATCCCTGACAAGATAATCGAGCTTGTGAGGAAGCAGAATGATGACATCCTCATCGCGCCTACAGTCCCATATGGCGCATGCGAGAGCCTTTATCCATTCCCAGGGACTGTGAATCTAGGTACAGATCTGCTTTATCAGCTGATGAAGACCATAATATGGAACCTCAAGAGGCATGGGGCAAGGAAGTTCGTCATACTAAATGGGCATGGCGGGAATATAAAGGCACTTGAAAGGATTGGATATGAGCTTGACAGCGAAGGCTGCCTGATGGCTCTCCTCAACTGGTGGCTCAATGTCTGGGAACTCAATCCTGCATGGAAGGGTGGCCATGGCGGCGGCGAGGAGACTGCTGGTGTTATGGCTGTCAATCCTGACCTCGTTGACAGGAAATATGTGGATCTTCCCCTTGAGCTCAAGGATGTGTCTCCTGCCATAAAGGCAAACGGCTTCAATACTGTTGAGTTCAAAGGCGTGACTGTCACTATCCCGCGCCTTACCGATCATGTTACGGACAATGGCTGGATCGGCCCTGATCATCCAAAGCATGCGACGGTGGAATGGGGGACAGAGATGCTGCAGTCATTTGCAGACTATATGGTGTCTTTCCTTGAGGAATTCGGGAAGGTTGCGCTTTAATGGTGCTGGATATGGAGAAGAAAGAGTATATATCCTTGATTTCAGAGCTGAGCAACGCGAACGGTGTCTCAGGATTTGAAGATGATGTCCTCCGCGTTATAGAAAGGCATACAGGGGATATCGGGAAGGGAAGCAGGGACTCTCTGCTGAATTACTATGTTGAAGATGGCAGGGATCCTTCGCTTCCTCTCGTGCAGCTTGATTGCCACAGCGACGAGGTTGGCTTCATGGTCAAGGCGATAAGGCCTGACGGCATGCTCGAGTTCACAACGATAGGAGGGTGGGTTGTCTCGAACATCCCCGCCCATACAGTCCGCGTGATGACAGCAGATGGCAGCTATATCCTTGGTGTCATAGCCTCAAAGCCGCCACACTTCATGACAGAGGCTGAGAAGAAGGCACCTCTGGAGGTCTCTTCGCTCGTTATCGATGTCGGGGCGACAAGCAGGGATGAGATAATCAATGATTACAGGATACGCATCGCCGCTCCTGTCGTGCCTGACGTGACAGCTTTCTATGATGACAGGCATGACAGGATATTCGGCAAGGCATTTGACAACAGGATGGGATGTGCCTCTGTGATATCTGTCATGAAGGAGCTGAAGGACGAGGATCTTGGCGTCCGCATCACAGGTGCCTTCGCTTCCCAGGAGGAGGTCGGAGTCAGAGGTGCAACCGTCACTGCCAACCACGTCAAGCCTGATGTCGCTATTGTCTTCGAAGGCTGTCCTGCCGATGATACGGTAGTGCCTGATTATCAGGTTCAGACAGCGGTTGGAAAGGGGCCTATGCTCCGCCATATAGACGCCAGGATGATCACCAACCCTCGCTTCCAGCGTTTTGCGCTTGATCTTGCTTATGAGCTGGGAATCCCTGTGCAGGAAGCTGTGAGGACAGGAGGGGCTACAGATGGCTCTGTCATAAACCTTTCGAATCTTGGCGTGCCGGCAATAGTCATAGGCATCCCCGTGCGCTATGCACATACCCATTATGGCATCTCATCTGTTTCGGATTTCATGAATGGCGTGAAGCTTGCCAAGGAGGTGATCAAGCGCCTTGACAGAAAGCAGATAGGAAGATTCTGATGGGACGTATCGGTGGAATGTTCCCTCTTGAGAAAGTGCAGGAGGGAACAAATGGTTATATAGAGGCCCTGGGCGGCGATGTCCTTCTCATGATGTCAGGCCGTTGTGCGATCTATGCGGCTCTTGAAGACATAGGGGAAGAAGGGAATCGTACGGCATATGTCCCTGCATATACCTGCGAGACTGTGCTGTCAGCTTATGAGAAAGCTGGATACAGCATGATTGCCTATGATATCGATCCAGATGAGATGAGGCCAGTCTTCAGGAAAGATGCAGTTTCATCAGCGTCTGCGATGAATCTGTGCGGATACTTCGGATTCTGCCGCTATGATCATGATTTCATCATGTATTGCCATGAGCAGGGCGTGAAGATCATACAGGACACGACACATAGCCCTCTATATGCCGATCCGTTGGCTGACTATGCAGCAGGCAGCCTCAGGAAATGGATGGGAATAGCTGCTGGCGGTGTCGCTGTGAAGCGCCATGGCAGTTTCTCGATCTCTGTCCTGCCGCCAGAGAAGAAGCATCTAGAAGGACGTTACAGGTCACTGGATCTCAGGAGGCAGGGGATAGAGTCTGGAGATGCTGCTTTTGACAAGGAGGCGTCTGATGTCTTCTGGGAGACAGAGCTCAGACTCCGGAAGATGTTTGGCGCGTATGCTGGGGATGAACTGTCTGAAAGGATAATCAGGTCATTCGACTTTGAATCGATGGCAGAGGCGAGACGCAGGAATTACCAGACCGTGCTCGACAATCTTGATGCACCGTCTGGCTACCGCATTGTATTCCCGTCGCTTCGGGATGATGATGTCCCAAGCCATTTCACTGTCTATGCTGATGACAGGGATCATTTCCGTGGGTATCTTTCTGAAAATGGCGTGTCCAGCACCATATACTGGCCGAGGACGCCTCTTGCGGATTCAATCGAGGGCTTCGATGAAAAGTTCCCTGGAGCTAGCTACATATACGATCATGTGGTTTCCGTGCAGATAGACCAGAGGTATGGATCTGACGATATGAAGTATCTGGCTTCGGTCCTCAACGGATATAGGTCATGAGCTATATGATTTGCCGGAGGAAAGCTCAAGCAGCCTCCGGTATCTCTCTCCGGTCTCCGATGATTTGCCGCGGGATCTTGCAGATGCCGATATAGCGAGGATATCTATCATTGCGATGGTCGATAATATGGAGTTTGTGGCTCCTTTTATGCTCACATTGCCTGTTAGGGCTATCGTTGATGCCTCTGCGATCTCTGATTCTGGATTGTCTGTGATTGAGATCACAGTTATCCCTTCCTGGCTGCAGAGCCTCACGGCTTTTTTCGTTGATGCGCCATGCGGTGATATGGCCATTGCTATGAGAAGGCAGTCATCAGCACTGAACTGCGAAAGCTTGCTGGCCATCATATGATTGTCCTCTATAGGAAGGATGGAAGCATCTGTTCCGATCGATACAAGTCTTCTGTAGCAGTAGTCTGCGGATACTGCACTTATCCCATGCGCGGCGATGAAGATCTTCTTCTTCGACAGCATCAGGGCAACGGCCTTATCGATATCATCTTCCTGGTGCGATATCGCGATGAAGGAAAGCATCTCCTTCTCAGCATCGACTATGCTTGCTATGAGATTCTTCTCCTTTGTTCCCTCCCCGATATTCCAGATCCTCTCATTCGGGTGCTTCCAGTAGACTATGTAGCTGCGCATCGCATCCTTGAATTCAGAGAAGTTCCTGTATCCGAGATCCCTGCAGTAATTGAGCATCGTGACCTCTGTAACCCCGATCTCCTCTGCGAACTTATGAAGGGAAAGGAAGCAGCATGTCGATATATTCTCAAGGATGTAGTCTGAAATCTGTTTTTTCTTCTTGCTCTGATAAGGGTAGCTGGCTTTGATTTTTCCTATGATTGTCGATTCAGCCATCTGCGCCTCTGGAAATAGCGGAGAGAGAGGGATTCGAACCCTCGGTAATGCTAGGCACTACACTGGATTTCGAGTCCAGCTCCTTCGACCTCTCGGACATCTCTCCAAAGATTCGAGACCAAGAGGATTCGAACCTCCGACCCTCAGTTCCGCAAACTGATGCTCTATCCAGCTGAGCTATGGTCTCATTGATCGGAGAGGGGGGGATTCGAACCCCCGGACCCAGGTTTGCCAGGTCAACTCCTTAGCAGGGAGCCCGATTCGGCCTCTCTCGCACCTCTCCAACTTAAAAGTTGACGGAGAGAGAGGGATTCGAACCCCCGGTGACTTGCGCCACGGTTGCTTTCAAGGCAACTACCTTAAACCACTCGGACATCTCTCCTGATGTTAATGACCGAAAAACTCCAGTCAACGCTTGATTATCGCGATAGCTGTGCATAATGTCAATAATCTTTCTGTTTTATTCAAGCAGATTTAATATGATATGGAGCACGATATATTGCAGAAAGCACTGTTTCCCATATTGAACGAAGCAAATTTCTATCGTGGACAGCAGTCCGGGCATGTCATGCACATCGCCTTCTCAAGCATCTCATGAAGTATCATGGAGGAGTGAGATGAGGATGCCTTGTAATATACTTCCTTCCCATTTCTTGATGATTGTATCAGGCCGCTTTTCCTGAGGATCCTCAGGTGGTGTGATATGGCAGGGCTCGTCATGCCCGTGATCGATGAAAGCTCTGCGACGCATCTCTCGCTGTGGCAGAGTATCCAGAATATCTTCGCACGGCTTCCATCATCCAGCAGCCTGAAAAGCTCTGCTGTTTCCGCAAAGTGCTCATCTGACGGGATGTTCATCTCATTTCTATCGTTCATTGACAGGATGATAGCACAAAGATGTTGACAAGTATGCAGAACGGAAATAATATGAATGTACAATCAATTAAATAAATGTTTAATTGTTCATGGAGGTTGCTGTGAAGGATACATACAAGATAGAGGTTGACTGCGCGAACTGTGCCAACAAGATGGAAGCTGCGGCAAGGAAGACCGATGGCGTCAAAGCCTGCACTGTCAATTTCATGACACAGAAGATGGTGGTTGAGTTCTCGGATGGTGCTGATAAGGCTGCTGTCATGCAAAGCGTCAGGAAGAACTGCAGGAAAGTAGAGAGCGACTGCGAAGTCTTCATCTGAGGCAGAGGCGTCTATGAGCAGCAAGCAGAAAAGGATGATAATTCGTATAGCGCTTTCCGCCGTATTGATGGTGGTGCTTCATTTCATCAAGTCGGAAGGCGCTCTCAGGTTCGCTCTTTACATGGTCCCATATCTTATAGTCGGGTATGACATCCTGCTCAAGGCTGCAAAGGGAATCATAAGAGGGCAGGTCTTCGATGAATGTTTCCTGATGGCTGTCGCCACAGTCGGTGCCATAGCGCTTGCCATATATGACAGGAGCGGTGACTATACAGAGGCCATAGCTGTGATGCTCTTCTATCAGGTGGGTGAGTTCTTCCAGGGCTATGCTGTCGGCAAGAGCCGCAGGAACATATCCCAGCTTATGGATATAAGGCCGGATTATGCGAACATAGAGATTGATGGGCAGCTCAGGAAGGTGGATCCGGAAGAGGTTGATATCGGTACCCTGATTGTCGTGCAGCCTGGCGAGAAGGTCCCTATCGACGGCGTTGTTGAGCAAGGTTCGTCCTCTGTGGACACAAGCGCCCTTACAGGAGAGAGCCTGCCTCGTGAGGTCGAGGAGGGGGATGAGGTGATCTCGGGATCGATCAACATGACAGGCGTGCTGAGGATAAGGACAGCCAAGGCGTTCGGCGAGTCGACTGTATCAAGGATCCTTGATCTTGTTGAGAACGCAAGCTCTCGCAAGTCCAGGTCGGAGGATTTCATATCGAAGTTCGCGAGGGTCTATACTCCGGCAGTCTGCATAGGCGCTCTTCTTCTTGCGTTGCTGCCTCCTCTCCTGAGCCTGATGCTTGGCAATGCGCCAGGATGGGAGACTTGGATATACAGGGCGCTTACGTTCCTCGTGATATCCTGCCCATGCGCGCTGGTGATATCAATACCGCTCTCTTTCTTTGCCGGGATCGGAGGCGCTAGCCATGAGGGCGTGCTTATAAAGGGCTCCAATTTCCTTGAGACTCTTTCCAAGACGAAGATTGTCGTCTTCGATAAGACAGGGACGCTCACACAGGGAGTCTTTGAGGTCAATGGCATCCACCACAATACTATCGAGGACAACCTTCTGATAGAGTATGCAGCCCTTGCAGAGAGCGCATCTTCCCACCCGATAAGCCGGAGCCTGAGAAAGGCATATGGAAAGGAGATAGACAGGAGCCGTGTCTCTGATATAGAGGAGATAAGCGGCAATGGCGTGATTGCCCGTGTTGATGGCGTGAGCGTCGCGTGCGGGAATGACAAGCTGATGCACCATATCGGGCTTGAGCCTATACCGTGCCACTCCTCAGGGACGATCATACATGTCGCCATAGATGGAAAGTATGAAGGCCATATCGTGATCTCTGATATAGTCAAGCCAGATTCCGCAGAGGCAATAAGGGAGCTTAAGGCTTCTGGGATAGAGAAAACCGTCATGCTGACAGGCGATACGGGCCGAGTGGCAGAGGAAGTGGCTTCATCCCTCGGCATTGATGAAGTGTACAGCGAGCTCCTTCCTTCGGATAAGGTAGATAAGGTGGAAGAGCTCATGGCAGGGAAGAAGGATGGCTCGAAGCTTGCATTCGTGGGGGATGGCATCAATGACGCACCTGTGCTGAGCCGAGCTGATATCGGAATAGCAATGGGAGCCATGGGGTCAGATGCGGCGATCGAGGCTGCGGATGTTGTCCTGATGGATGATGATCCGCTCAAGATATCGACAGCGATAAGGATCTCGAGGAAGTGCCTGAGGATTGTCTATCAGAACATAGTGTTCGCTATAGGCATAAAGCTGGCCTGCCTTGTCCTTGGAGCTTTCGGCATCGCTGATATGTGGCTTGCGATCTTTGCTGACGTAGGCGTCATGGTGCTGGCTGTGCTCAATGCAGTCAGAGCCCTGCGGATATAAAGACGGAAAGATTTCTTTTTGCTATATTCAAAGGCATGGGCATCAAGAACTTCCTCAATGATATCAGAAGCAAGGTTGAGGGCATCCGGAAGAAGGGAAAGCCAGATGTGCGTGTCGTAGAGGATGGCACTAAGGCTGTAAAGCTTTCAGATGAGGCTTACTCCCTTCTTGATTCCCTCTTCAATGAGCTTGGAGGGCGTCCTGCCGCGACTGTCGAGTCAAGGAAGGCTGCCAGACGCATCGCTGCCGAGATGGGAAAGTACAGCGATGATGTCACCCTGACATCTGGCCGCATATATCCATTCGTGGGAAAGGCCATGATGTTCTTCCTTTACGTCTTCTCTCTCATTGAGATCTTCTTCATAGCCATAGGGCTGCCATATCTATCGCTTATTGCGGCAGCTGCGTATCTTTACGCGTTCTATGGGGAGATACGCAAGGACGGAGGGTGGCTCAGGGCTTTCATGAGAACCGGAGAGGCTGCCAATGTCCATGCTGTCATAGACAGCGAGGAAGAGGCCGAGCGCACCATCATATTCTCTGCCCACCATGACAGTGCCCCTGTCGTGAATGAACGTGATGGAAAGTTCTGGAAGGCTGTATCCCACAAGTATGTGCAGCCATCGGTCTTCTGCCTCATCTCCCTGTCTGCTGTCATATCGGCGATAGCTGAGATCGCAGGCGGCAAGTTCTGGGGCTTCAATCTTCCGTCTATCCCTGTCATGGCTGCCATCATCCTGCTTGCAGCTCTCTCTGCCGTTTCGTTCATTGCACATGGCTGGAAGGATGATGAGTATTCACCAGGTGCCGGCGATGACCTTTCCGGCGTATCTGTCGTCGTTACACTTCTTTCTTATTTCTCGAAGGAGAAGAAGGCTGGGAAGGGGCTGCGCAGGACAAGGCTTATATTCGCATCTTTTGATGGCGAAGAGTGCGGAAGGGCGGGAAGCAAGCTCTGGTACCAAGACAATCAATATCTTATCAGGAATGCTGTCAACCTGAATTTCGATGGGCTTTACAGCGAGGATGACCTTGTATTCCTCACCGCAGATGGAAACGGCTTGGTCCCGCTTTCTTCATCATTGGCCACGCATTGTTCCGCGATAGCTTCCGCAATGGGCTACAAGACAGGCGTAGGCAGGCTTGGCTTCCTTGCAGGTGAGACCGACGCGGCAACTGCCTCCCTTTCTTCTGTCGAGGCAACGACGCTCACAGCAATGGCTCCAGGAACCGTGACAGCCGCACATAGCGCTGACGATACTCCTGACAAGGTCTCTGAGGAAGCGCTCTCAAGGGCAATCTCGATAGGTATACGGCTTGCCTCTGAAGATGATTCAAGGACCGGCATCAAGGAGTCCTCGGTCTTTGATGCTGATAGGAAATACAAGCTCTCTAGGTATTGAGCGAAAGGATTATCCTTCCCTGTCCTATATCATCGGTGCCGGATTTCAGCGCTTCTGCGTTCTCTTCAGGGACCTGCCCAGATATCCTGATTTCCATCGAGAAATCCTCTTTCTCTATTGAGGCCTTCACTGTCTCGAGAAGGCGCTTTATCAGCGTATAGGAAGGATAGGGCAGTGTCATGGAGTATCCGACGCGTTCTATCAGGCTTTCGGTATGTACAGCCTTCAGCACTTCCTTTGCACTGTCGCCATAGGCCTTGACCAGCCCTCCTGTTCCAAGAAGGGTGCCTCCGAAATAACGAACTATGCAGACAGTGATGTTTGTTATGCCGGAACCCTTGACGACCTCAAGGGCTGGCCGGCCTGCCGTATTCTTTGGCTCCCTGTCGTCAGATGATGAGTACATCGTGCCGCTTTTGCCGATGACGGAAGCGTGTACGACATGATTCGCTCCGGGATGCTCTGCCCTTACGCTCTCAACAGCTTCCTTCACCTTCTCCATCGTATCTGTCGGTATGGCGATGGCTATGAATCTGGATCTTTTTACCTCAATCTCCGCCTCGGCTCTATCAAGTAGTACAAGCATCGCTTCTCCAGTTGTGCGAAAAGATGTTGTCCGATGGCTCTGCTGCAGTGATCTCTGCGGCAAGCGCCTCCAGCTCTTCCCTTTTATTCTCCGAAAGTATTCCAATCCTGTCGAGGATATCAAGGTCTTCCATCCGGGAATACCCTGAGATGACCCCGAATGGCTTCTCCCCATATACCCAGGAAAGCGCGGTTGCCGGATCGTGCCCGATAGCTTCGAGGAGCTTTTCAAGGCTTGGGGATGATATCGCGGCAAGCCTGGCCCTTGCATCCCCGGGATCTTCCCCCGCTCTGTATCTTCCGGAAAGTATTCCCATTCCAAGCGGCGCGTAAGCTAGCGTGTTCAGCCCGAGCTTCTTCTCTTCCTTCCAGTCCCTTGTCCATATAAGGGATAGAGGCCTTTCGTGGAAGGTTATGCAGAAATCAGAGCAGATGGATTCAAGCAGGGGAAGGGGGAAGTTGCTGACTCCGATAGCGAGGGCTTTTCCGTTTTCCTTCAGCTTCTCAAGCGTCCTGAGCGCCTTGAAGAGGCTCTCGCCGCAGCTTGGCCAGTGTATGAGAAGCACGTCTGCATATTCCCTTCCGATGCGCCTGAGAATAGTTTCGGCTTTTCTCTCCGCGCTCGGTACCGGCATCACTTTTGATATCACATGGAAGTCATCGCGGCCAAGCTCCCTCATGGCCCCTGCAAGCATGCTCTCCGCATCGCCGTAGCTGTAAGCTGTGTCGAAGTATCTGATGCCTTTCCTGTATGCTTGCTTTATAAGCGCCTTGCCCTCATTCGGGGAAAGCGCTTTATGGAAAGGGGTGCTGGATAGATTCCAGAGCCCCATTATGCTTTCGCTATTCCTGGCCGTATTCGTTTTCGATTTCCTCGCTTTCTGTCACCTTGCTGTCGATCATCGCAAGATCATCGAAGATGAAGTAGCCATCGATCTTCTTTCCCTCAAGGGCAAGGGGAAGCCATAGCTTGTCGTCCTCCCACATCCTTGAATAGTCAAGTGAGGATATATCTGCCCAGAACGGCTTAGTCTCCTCGCACTCATCTATCATCGTCCCTGAGTACTCAGATGTGAAGAATACGTAGCCCAGCATCCTCAGCCCGTCCTTGAACTGGAAACGCAGCACGGCCCTTTCCTCAAGCGAAGATACATCGAGCCCTGTCTCTTCCTTCGTTTCCCTTATGGCGGCTTCCTTCTTCGTCTCCTCGATCTCTATATGGCCGCCCGGCGCATTGATGTATCCGCTGCCAAGGCCTGTCTTCTTCTCAATCATCAGGACCTTATCCCCATCTATGACATAGGTAAGGACGCAGGTCTCTGTAGGTTCCCATCTGTCCCAGTCTATATCATCGACACTGCTGGCCAGCTGGAAAGATCTCTCAAGCTTCTCCTGGGGAGTGAGCTTCTTTTCCTCCTCAGCTTTCTTCTCCTCAGGATATTTCTCATAGTAGCAATCCTTGCAGAGGTTATCGTCACCTCCTATGACGCTGCTGTAGTCAAGGCGTCTGCCGCACTTCCTGCAATGCAGCCTGAATGGCCAGAATGTACGGTGGAAGACAGTCGGGACAGCGATTCCGAGCGCAAGGCATATCCATTCGGTCCATGATGGAAGCGCGAACATGGAGCATAGTATCACAAGGACATAGACAATCAGGAAGTCCACAGCGATGAGGAGTGTAGCCTTCCTCTTCTTGTCCGAGTGAGGTATCTTCCTCTGTGATATATTGAGCAGGATAACAAAGAGCATTATCCAGGAGAAGAATTCATAGAAAAAATTTCTGACCATCGTTTGCAATCCTTAATCTTATGGTTTACTGTTGTCAAACCATAGCATGAGAGCGGACAATATTAAAGTGATGCAAGGTGGCTTGTGCCTTGACCATGCCTGGAAGGAGGACAACATGTCAGATTATATGAATGGAACAGGAATCCAGTACCATCTCCATGTGAAGGAAGGTGATGTTGGGCGTTATGCGATACTGCCGGGGGATCCAAAACGTGTGCCGCTTATCGCTGCATATCTTGATGATGCTGTCCTTGTCGCGGATAGCAGGGAGTTCTGCACCTATACCGGCTATCTTGAGGGGGAGAAGGTCTCTGTGACATCAACGGGGATAGGTGGGCCTTCAGCTGCGATTGCGATGGAGGAGCTGCATAAATGCGGGACAGATACGTTCATACGCATGGGAACCTGCGGCGGCATAGCGATACCTGTGATTGGAGGCGATGTGGTGATAGCCACCGGTGCTGTAAGGATGGAGGGGACAAGCCGGGAGTACGCTCCGATAGAGTTCCCTGCCGTTGCTGATTTCGGCGTGGTATCGGCGCTTTGCGAGGCAGCATCAAGGCTTGGCATGAGGTATCACACGGGAGTGGTCCAGTGCAAGGATTCGTTCTATGGCCAGCATGAACCGGCTGTCATGCCTGTCTCATATGAGCTTGAGGCTAAGTGGGAAGCCTGGAAGAGGCTTGGCGTGCTTGCCTCTGAGATGGAGAGCGCAGCGCTCTTCACGGTTGCCGCGCATCTTGGCGTCAGGGCCGGCTCT